>DASSYU010000213.1:0-10594 GCA_035703125.1 Pseudolabrys sp.
CAGTGTAATCGGCATCGGATGCTCAGGCGCTCCGCGTGCTCAGGCATTTGCCGTCGCGCCTGGCATAGGGCCACGGCGACGAATCCGGGCCAGCCATAGCGGCTCCGGACAGGGGCGGCAATGTCGACCTTAAGTGCTTAATTTTTAACCCATTTCTGCGCTGGCGGCAGGGTACCGTTTGGGGCCGCCGGAGCCGGTTTTGATGCGCCGTATATAGCGGGGCGCCGGGGCGCCGTCACCCGTCTTGTCCACCAGTTTTGACGAGCCGGGGCGTTTTACCGCGAGCGGCAATGTCCGCGACGAGGCCCGCAAGACTGTTGACGTCGGTAACCTTAAGGCTCGGTTCGGCCATTTCGCTGCGCGCAGCTTCGGGAACAATGGCGCGATTGAATCCGAGTTTGGCCGCTTCCTTGAGCCTGGCGGCGCTCTGCGCCACCGGGCGCACCGCTCCGGACAGCGATACTTCTCCAAAAAAGACCGCGTCTGCCGGAAGCGGAGCATTCGCAAGCGACGAGACCAGCGCTGCGGCCGCCGCAAGGTCGCCTGCCGGCTCGTGAATACGCATGCCGCCGGCCACGTTGAGGTAGACATCGTGTCCGCCGAGCCGCACCCCACAATGGGCTTCGAGCACCGCCAGCACCATCGACAGACGACTCGGATCCCAGCCGACGACGGCGCGTCGTGGCGTGCCGAGCGAGGTGGGCGCGACAAGCGCCTGGATCTCGACCAGCAATGGTCGCGTGCCTTCGATGCCCGCGAAGACGGCTGTGCCCGGCTGACCAAGATCGCGCTCCGACAAAAACAGCTCGGACGGATTGGCGACCTCACGCAGGCCCGAACCGGTCATTTCAAAAACGCCGATTTCATCTGTCGGTCCGAACCGGTTTTTGACCGCGCGCAGGATGCGGAATTGATGCGAGCCTTCGCCCTCGAACGAGAGCACTGCATCGACCATATGTTCGACAACACGCGGACCTGCGATCTGGCCGTCCTTGGTGACATGGCCAACCAGGATGACTGCGGCACCAGTTTTCTTCGCAAAGCGGATCAGGGCCTGCGCGCTTCCCCGCACCTGCGTGACCGTCCCCGGTGCGGAATCGATCATTCCGGTCCACATCGTCTGGATTGAATCGATCACGATCAGGCGTGGAATCTTCCCTTCCGACAGGGTGGCGATGATGTCTTCGACCGACGTCTCAGCCGCCAGCTCGACGGCCGCATCACGCAAGCCGAGGCGCTCGGCCCGCAGACGAACTTGAGCCACCGCTTCCTCGCCGGAGATATAGACCGCCCGGTGACCGGCACGCGCGAGCGCGGCAGCCGCCTGGATCAGCAAAGTTGATTTTCCGATGCCCGGGTCGCCGCCGACCAGCAGGACCGAGCCGCGCACGAAACCGCCGCCTGTGACACGGTCGAACTCGGCAATTCCGGAAACCAGGCGAGGGGCATCGTGGGCCTCGCCGGTCAGGGCCTCGAGCGCAAACAGGCGTCCTTTACCGGGCTTGCGACCCGGTCCGGAAGGACGTTCGGCGCCTTCCTCGCTAAGCGTATTCCACTCCCCGCAAGCCTCGCATTTGCCCTGCCAGCGGCTGAATGCGGCACCGCAGTTCTGGCAGACGAAGGTGAGGCTGCGCTTGGACATAAGGAATCGCCGCAAAATGGCCGTTCGCGAGGCTAGAATGGCCACGAGAACAATACAAGAACAATTTTTAAGAAGGTACTAATTTTGCAAGGGTTTGGGCGTCAGTTATCGCGGTATATCCGGTGGTACCGGCGGCCCAGGTTCACCAGCACCTCGTAACCGATTGTCCCCGCAGCCGCCGCCAGCTCATCCACCCCGATCGTGGCGCCGATGAGTGTGACGAGATCGCCGCGTCGCACCGCGTTGTCGGGTAGTGCCGTGACATCGACTGCCAGCAGATCCATCGACACGCGCCCGGCCAGCGGACAACGCGTGTCGGCGACGATGGCGTCAGAACCGGGGGTGGTGTCGGAGGCGCTGGCCGCGCGCGGATATCCGTCGGCATAGCCGACCGCAACGACGGCAATGCGCGCTGCGTGCTTGGCGGTCCAGGTCGCGTTGTAACCAATTGTCTCGCCCTTCGGAACGTTCCGTACCTGCACCACGCGCGCACGCAGTTCGATCACCGGGTGCATCGGATTGCGGTGACCGGGTGTCGGATTGACGCCGAACAAGGCTGCCCCTGGGCGGACCATGTCGCAATGCGCGCTGTTGCCGAGGAAGATGCCAGACGAATTTGCGAGTGAGCCGGGGATGCCGCGATAGAGCAGGCGGACTTCGCGGAAGAGCTCGATCTGACGCTGGTTGAGAGCGTGCTCCGGTTGCTCGGCGCAAGCGAGGTGACTGATCAGCAACGTGATGCCGTGATTTTCAGTACGGATACGAGGCGCCAGTGCCGCTGCTTCATCGACGGAAACGCCAAGGCGGTTCATGCCCGTGTCGACATGCAACGCCGCACCGCCATGCCACTGATTAGCCGAGCAGAACGCGTCCCACTCCGCGAGTTCGACGAGACTGCCAATCACCGGCTGAGCGCCGATATCGGCGAAGGTTGCCGCAGTTCCCGGCAGCAGGCCGTTGAGCACATAAAGTGCGGCGTTCGGAGCGGCGGCGCGCGCCCGCCGCGCCTCCGATATATCTGCGACAAAGAATGTCCTGCAACCCACATGTGTGAGAGCGCGCGCGACCGGCTCGATGCCACAGCCATACCCATCGGCTTTAATGACGGCGGCGCATTCTGACGGCATCGCCTGCCGGTTCAACAGCTCCCAATTTGCCGCGATGGCTGAAAGGTCGATGGTCAGGATACCGCCGGCGTCCGCCTTGGCGGAGCTGGAATCGACGTGACCAGCCGAAGCGGATTCCGCGGGCAAGTCAGGCTGCAGGGCGGTGCCGGTCATAGCGTTTTGGTTTAGCCGCCGCCGCGCTGGCAGTCCATGGCGAGACGGCGATCGTTTTAGGTGCGCTCAGGGAGATAAGTATCGCGCGCGAGCGACGAAAACCGTGTCACCTCAGCGTCAAACTGCAATTCGACGGTGCCAGTCGGCCCGTGACGCTGTTTGCCGATGATAATTTCCGCTTTGCCGTGGACTTCGTGTGCTTTGGCCTGCCACTCGCTAAAATCCTTTGAGGATTCGAGCGGTTTTTTCATTATCTGATAGTATTCCTCACGAAAAACGAACAGTACCACGTCAGCGTCCTGTTCGATTGAGCCCGATTCACGCAAATCTGAAAGCTGAGGCCTCTTGTCATCGCGGCTTTCCACCTGACGCGACAGCTGCGACAGCGCCAGGATTGGTACATTCAGTTCCTTCGCCAAAGCCTTGAGCTTGGTTGTGATCTCGGTGATTTCCTGCACGCGATTTTCGGCCGAGCGCCGGGTCGATCCCTGAAGCAACTGGAGATAGTCGACCACCAGAAGGTCGAGACCGCGCTGCCTTTTGAGCCTGCGCGCGCGGGCAGCGAGCTGGGCCACAGAGAGGCCGCCAGTCTCATCCACGTAAAGCGGAATATTCTGCAGCTCGATCGAATAGTCCTTGATCTTCTCGAAATCGCTTTCGCCGATGCCGCCGCGCCTGATTTGGCTGGACGGAATGCCGGTTTGTTCGGCGATGATGCGGGTGGCGAGTTGTTCGGCCGACATTTCCAGTGAGAAAAAGCCAACGATGCCGCCGTTAGCTGAAACCGCTTGACCGTCTGGCCGCGGTGGTCCAGGGATCCACGCCCTAGCGACGTTGTATGCGATGTTGGTAGCGAGCGCGGTTTTGCCCATGCCGGGACGGCCGGCGATGATGATCAGGTCGGATTTTTGTAGACCGCCCATCATGCGGTCTAGCTCGTGGAGTCCAGTTGCGGTGCCGGAAAGCTTGCCGTCGCGCTGGAAAGCGTGCGCGGCCATATCGATAGCAGTGGTGAGCGCCTGCGAGAAACGCTGGAAACCTCCGTCATAGCGGCCTGTCTCGGCCAGTTCGTATAGTCGCCGCTCGGCATCCTCGATCTGATTGCGTGGCGAAAAGTCGACCGGCGCGTCGTACGCCACATTCACCATATCCTCGCCGACCTGAATCAGGGCGCGGCGTATCGAGAGATCATAGACCGTGTGGCCGTAGTCTTCGGCGTTGATGATTGTCGTTGCTTCAGCAGCAAGCCGAGCAAGATATTGACTGACGGTAAGACCCCCGATGTCGATGCTGGCATCGAGGAACGTTTTGAGCGTGACCGGCGTGGCTAGCTTTCCGGCCCGGATCAAATCGCGCGCGAGCTGATAGACCTTCTGATGGATTGGCTCGAAGAAGTGCGCAGGCTCGAGAAAATCCGAAACGCGGTAAAAAGCTTCGTTGTTGACCAGGATAGCGCCCAACAACGCTTGTTCCGCCTCGATGTTGTGCGGAGCGGAACGGAAGAGAGGGGCAGGCTCTTCGGCCTGCTTGCGGGCTGTCGAATCAGCGAGTGCCATGGATGTCGGTGCTTACCCGGAAATTGTGGCATAGCACGCGCTTTGTGGCCGCAGCGCGCTGGCAGGGCAGTTGTCCCGCAATTCACAAGGTGTATCGAGCGGTGGGAAAGACTGGTTTTTTCTTGACCGCAGCCGGCGACGGGAGTTGAGCGGTCCGCGATTTATTCACCCGCGAGGCGCAGTGGCGGCCGGCGCTTGCTTTCGGCAGCGGCGAAACGCCGCTCTTCCTGGGAAATATAGTCGCGCGTGATTGGCACCACTCCCTGCCGCTTGGTCAGCTGGATCTGCATGACCATCATATTCTGCTCGCGGAAGGACATCTCGGACGCGGCGAGATAAAATTCCCACATCCGCACAAATCGGGGGTCGTAGATGCGCTCCGCACCTTCCCGATGGGCGAGAAACCGCTCGCGCCATGCTTTCAGCGTTTCCGCATAGTGCAGGCGCATGATTTCAATGTCCGTTACCAGCAGTCCGGCACGCTCGACCTCGGGCAGAACCTCCGATAAGGCCGGAATATAGCCGCCCGGGAAAATGTATTTGGCAATCCATGGATTAGTGACGCCCGGACCCTCGGAGCGGCCGATGGAATGCAGGACCATCACGCCGTCGTCGGAGAGCAGCGTTGCGCATTTCTTGAAGAAGGTATCGTAGTGACCCACGCCGACGTGTTCGAACATGCCAACCGAGACGATGCGATCAAACGGCCCTTGCAAGTCACGATAGTCCTGCAAAAGGAAACTGGCGCGCTCGCTTAAATGCTTCTCAGCCGCGCGCTCGTTTGCGATCGCATGCTGCTCTTGCGACAACGTAATGCCAATGACATTGGCGCTGCCAAACTCCGCGAGGTAAAGGCCAAGCCCGCCCCAGCCACAGCCAATGTCCAGGACGCGTTGTCCTCCGCTCAGTCTTAGCTTGGCTGCAAGGTGACGTTTCTTCGCGAGCTGCGCGTCGTCGAGCGATGTGTCCGGCTTTTCGAAATAGCCGCAGCTATATTGCCTGTCGGCATCCAAAAAGAGCGAGTAGAGACGGCCGTCGAGGTCATAGTGATGGGCGACGTTGCGGCGCGCCCGCGTGCGGGGATTGAATTGAGCGAGGCGCCGCCCGATGTATCGCAGCAGCCATTGTGGCCACGCCCAGTTGGGCAACCACATCTGCTGTCCGAGCGCGATCGCCAGCACGTCGGCAATCGTGCCTTGCTCCACGACCAACGTGCCATCCATGTAGGCTTCGCCGAACTTGAGTTCGGGGTCGAGCAAAATGCCTAGCTCAGAGGCCCGGGTGGTAAATCGCACCGTAACTGGTTTTCCGGTGCCGTCACCGCAAGTAAATGCCCGGCCGCGCGAGGTAGTGACCTTGAATGTCCCCCGCTGGATAAATCGACTGAGCAAAAACTGAAGCAACCGATCCATCGGCCGCCTCCATCACCCAATTCCGCTTGCTGCTATCAACATTGCCCCAAAAAGGGCCAACGCAGCGGACCTACAAACGTTCGGACCTCAATAATTAATCAAAGTTCCGCGTTAGCGGCAATCCTGCAGATGCAATGCAGCTCCCAAGGCCACCACAGGTCACAATCGCGCAAGAATGCGCTATCAAGGGCTTTGTTCGCATTGGTGGGCGGACGCAGGAGGTTCGATGATCAGCAGATCATTGCGAGGACCAATTATCGGCCTTGTGGCATTAATTTTGGCAGGTCCAGCGGCTGGCCAGGAAAGTCTCGATAAAGGTAAGACCCCCGCCCAGCTTTTCGCGTCGGACTGCTCGCCGTGTCACAAATCGCCGCAGGGGCTCGCGAAATCGAGCAGGCTTTTCGGTCTCGACGGCTTTCTGCGCGAGCATTACACGGCCAGCCGGGAATCCGCGGCAGCGATCGCCAACTATCTCAAATCGATGGAAAGTGGGCCTTCCGGCCCTGGGCGGGCAACCAAGCGAGCGACCAAGGGCGACGAAAAGGCCAAATCCGAGGCAACGAAAAAGCCGGCCGCCAAAACCGAGGTGGGGAAGGGCACCGAGAGGAAGCCGGATGCAGCCAGCGAAGAGCCGAAGCCGCTGGGTATATTGGCGCCAGAACCGAAAGCGAGTGATACCAAAGCAAACGCGCCCGCGGCCGGCGACGCCAAGCCGGCCGAGGGCAGGAAAAAACCGGAATAGCGTCAGGCCTCCTCGTCGGTCTTTTTCTTGGCCGTGGCCCGCTTTGCCGGCGCCTCGTCGCTCTTCGTGTCCGGTGATGCAGTCTCGGCGTCGGGTGCATCGTGCTGCGCCTTTGCTTCCGGGTCGAACATGGCTTCCGCGGCCGCAGCAGCAGCGGCCGCATCCTCTTCAGCCTCCGTTCGTCGCACTGTCACATCTTCGCCACGCGCAATGCGCTGCGCTTCGTCCGCGCTGCGCGCGACCGTGACGGTGATGGAAACTTCGACTTCCGGGTGAAGCGCCAGTGGCACCTTATATTGCCCGATCGTCTTGATCGGTGCATTGAGCACGATTTGCGAACGGTCAACTTCGGCGCCATCGGTCTTGAGCAGGCCTGCGATGTCACGCGTAGAAACTGAGCCGAACAATTGCCCACCCTCGCTTGCCTGACGGAGAACGACATAAGTTTTTCCGTCGAGCTTGCCGGCAAGCGCGCCGGCCTCGCCTTTGAGCTCGAGGTTCTTGGCCTGCAATTCGGCCTTCATGTCCTCGAAGCGTTTTTTGTTGTCCGCGGTCGCACGAAGCGCCTTGCCGCGGGGCAATAGAAAATTGCGGGCGAAACCGTCTTTCACGCGAACGACATCGCCCATTTGACCGAGTTTGCCGATGCGCTCGAGCAGGATCACTTCCATAGCTGTTTACTCCTCAATTTGAACTTTGGTTGGATATCTCATGTTCAAGAACGGGTAGGGGGTCCACGTTTTGCGGATACGCGACCTCGCAATCCGATCGCCGTATCGATCAGTCCGAGGAGACAAAGGGCAAGCATCGGCCAGCCGAGCAGAAATACACCGGCATAGGTGATGCCGAGCACGAGCGAACGTGCACTCATTCCTTGTGTGATGGCGTGAAGCACCGCAAATCCGAGCACGCCATAGGCCAAGAGCAAACTTGCCGCGACGATGCCGCCGACAATGCCAAGCATGCCGTCCAGAAAACTCAAAATGATCGCAACGCCGAGTGCTGCAGTCATCAACGGCGGAAAGGTCATTGATGAAAGCTGCGGCCAGGGACGGGCCAAACGGCCGGAGAATTTCACGACGCGCGCCGCAAGCCAGAGGTTGAGCAAATTGGTGATTGTCGCGAGCACGGCAGCCGCCGGCGGGATTGCATTGACCAGAATTTCTAGCAGTCGCTCGGTGTTACCCCCGGTCCTGGTCGGCGTACCGTTGTTGACGCGCATAATCGCGTTGAGCGCATCGCGCAGGCCGGCACGGAAGCTGTCTGCATCGATCCCGAAATTGGGAATGGCGACAATCACGACTAGAACGCCCAACACGGCCGCCCATACGACAAGCCTGCCGGGCGGATACCACTCAAACGAAGCGGCACCCTGGCCGCTGCCGTTGGTAGACGCGACCGGGCGGGCAAGCATTGCGAGATAGCCGAGGCACCACGCCGGGAAACCAGCTCCGGCGGCAAAAGCGAGCAGGAAGACGGTACCGAAAACCGCACCGAGGCCAATCGCACCGGCAATTGCCGCAGTCATCGCGGCCCAATGGCTCCAGCCTAGGCCTGCGATCATGATGGGCAGCGGTGCAAGATAAAATAACGGGATCGACAGCCACGAGCCGGAAATCACCGAGGCAAATAGCAGAGCCGCCGCGGCGCCGGCGCCAATCCCTATAATTGCGATCTGTATCATCACGAGCTGTCCCGCTCCTCACTGAGCGGTTAGAGACGGAGTTGCTCCACCCCAACCATCGGCGCCCGGGTGTCCCCGGACGCCTTGTTGCGCCTACTGTATCACATACGGCAGCAGGCCGAGAAAGCGCGCGCGTTTGATCGCCTGCGCCAGCTCGCGCTGTTTCTTAGCCGAGACCGCAGTGATGCGACTCGGAACGATCTTGCCGCGCTCTGAAACATACCGTTGCAGCAGCTTCACATCCTTGTAGTCAATCTTGGGTGCATTGGCGCCCGAGAAAGGGCAAGTCTTGCGGCGGCGGAAGAAGGGGCGGCGCGCGCCGCCCTGTGGCGCGAATGCCATGACCTATTCCTCCCCTACAATGGCGTCAGGAACGTCCATGTCGTCGCCTTCGTCGCGGCGGCGGCGTCCGCCGCGATCGTCGCGACTGCCGCGATCGTCGCGGTCGCGGTCAGACTTGCGCATCATTGCGGAGGGACCGTCCTCGAGCGTGTCGACGCGGATCGTGAGGTAGCGGAGCACGTCCTCATGGAGGCGTTCCTGGCGTTCGATCTCGTTCAGCGCTGCGGGCGGCGCATCGACATTGAGCAGCGTCATGTGCGCCTTGCGGTTCTTGCGGATGCGATAGGTGAGGGACTTCAGGCCCCAATATTCGTTCTTGGTGATTTTGCCGCCCATTTGCCCGATCACACCGGACAGTTGGGTGGTCAATTCCTCGACCTGCTGCGCGCTCAGATCCTGGCGCGCAAGGTAGACGTGTTCGTAAAACGGCATGAATGCCTTTCCCTTTGTTTCAAATCCTCGGTCCTCGATCCCGGCGCCAAGCCCCTCGAGCCCTTCGGGAAAGGCTCGAATGCTCTGAAGGCGGAAGCACGGGACGCCGGGCCAAGTGGCCCTACCGGCTGATCAATTGTGCCCAACCGGCCGTCCGTTCAGCTCCCAACCAGGATCGACGGAGCGCGCGGTTTATAGGCGGTTTTGGCAAAAACGCAAGACAAATGCCGGTTCCAGGCCCAGAGGCAAGGAGAAAACCCCTGCATCGTTTATTCCCATACGCGCCCCGTTCAGTCCAAGGATCATCGACAACATCGTGCGGATCGGCTTGAACGACAAATTCAATTGCGGGCGCTTCAGCTTGACAGAACCCGCCCATGCGGTGTCTTTCGGCGCGATTTCGACGACAGATTGACTATGGGCAACGATGGCGATCGCTTTCGTATTTCCGGGGCAGGGCAGCCAGGCCGTAGGGATGGGCAAGGCCCTCGCGTCAAATTTTTCCCCCGCGCGGCAGATCTTCGAAGCGGTTGACGAAGCGCTTGGCAGCAGGCTCAGCATCATCATCTTCGAGGGACCAGCCGATACGCTGACGCTTACGGAAAATGCGCAGCCGGCCCTTATGGCGGTCTCGCTTGCCGTCGTGCGGGTGCTTGAGGCGGAGGCGGGGCTGGATATCGCGCGCGATGCGAAGTTCGTCGCCGGCCATTCGCTTGGAGAATATTCAGCGCTGGCTGCGGCCGGCGCCTTGACTGTGGCGGATGCGGCGCGTCTCCTGCGGACGCGGGGCCAAGCCATGCAGAAGGCGGTCCCGGTCGGTGTCGGTGCGATGGCGGCGCTTATCGGGCTCGAGTTCGACGACGCCGCAGCTGTGGCGGCCGAAGCCGGGCAAGGCGAAGTGTGCCAGGCGGCCAATGACAACGGCGCCGGCCAAGTGGTTGTTTCGGGAAACAAGGCAGCCGTCGAACGCGCGGTAGAAATCGCAAAAATAAAGGGCGCAAAGCGTGCGATGCTGTTGCCCGTGTCCGCACCCTTCCATTGCGCCCTGATGCAGCCGGCCGCCGATGTAATGGCTGAAGCGCTCGCGAAAACGACAATCAAGGCACCTGCCGTGCCCGTGGTCGCCAATGTGCTGGCGAAGCCTATCCGCGAGCCCGGCGAAATCTTGCGTGCTCTCGTCGCGCAGGTGACCGGGACGGTTCGCTGGCGCGAATCCGTTGTGTTCATGGCGGGCGCCGGAGTTTCGAGTTTTTATGAGATCGGCGCCGGGAAAGTATTAAGCGGACTGATCAAGCGTCTTGCCGATGGTGCTACGACGGCCGCGATCGGGAGTCCTGAGGATGTCGCCGCCTTCAAGGTGGGGAGGAACCCATGATGTTCGATTTAACCGGCAAGACCGCCCTGGTGACAGGTGCTAGCGGGGCGATTGGCGGCGCGATCGCGCGCGCGCTCCATGCCCAAGGCGCGACGGTTGCAGTTTCCGGGACGCGAAAGGAAGCGCTCG
>DASSYU010000366.1:0-2095 GCA_035703125.1 Pseudolabrys sp.
ACACCGCCGTGCAGCGTGAAGCCTGGCCGGTTGACCCCTGACTTTTCGTCAAGGTCTTCATCCATCGAGACTTTCACCAGATTGGAGGCGGTTACCTCGGTATAAAGCAGGTCATGCTTCTTCATCAGCAGTTTGCGCGGCTCATCCGGGACCCGCATCGAGGAATGGTTGTAAATCACGTCGTCCCAGTCGTAGTGCGCGGTCAGGCGATAGACGGCAGCGAGATCGACGCGCGCCTGCCATTCGGCTGCCGAAATTCCATCCCGTGAAATTTTGGAAACGCTGGCAAGCTTGTTCATCGGCGTCGTCCTCTGTGACCGTGGCGCGGAGTCTATCACACCGGTCCGGCTTGGCCAGATTGCTCGCCGCAGTATAGAAAGGACCGCAATCGAGCGGGTGAAAATGAGCAAGCCAATCAAAATTCGAATGGGCGGCTATGGCCCCCCGACGACAGGATTCAGCAAGTCGCTGAAGTTCATCGGCGACAGGCTGGAAAAGCAATTCGGCAGTGACGTCGCGATCGAATACGTCTTCAACATCATGGATCACGGCCACAAGGCCGAGGATATTCTCACCTTGGTTGAAAACGGCGAGATCACGCTCGGCTACCAGTCTTCGAGCTATCTCACCGACCGCGTGCCCGAGTTGGGCTTTGTCGACCTGCCGTTCCTGTTTTCCAGTAACGCCCAAGCGCGCGGGGCAATGGACGGTGCGCTCGGTGAATTCCTCGTGTGCAAGACGGAAGAGAGAATCAACTACCGGATCCTCGGCTGGTTCGAGAACGGCTTCCGCCATATTTCAAACCGGCTGCGGCCGATCCACCTTCCCGCCGACATGAAGGACATGAAAATCCGCGTGCTACCGAGCGAGATTCACAGGCGCACGTTCGAACTGCTCGGCGCAAAGGCGATGCGCATGGATCTCACCGAGGCCATCGCCATGATCAAGGCCGGCACGCTGGATGCGCAGGAAAATCCGCTGGCGAATACCGTCACCTATGGCGTGCACAAATTCCATAGATTTCACACGCTCAGTTATCACTTTTATATTTCGCGGCCGATCTTCCTGCATCGCACGTCGTTCGAAGCCTGGCCCGATGAGGTCCGCCGTGCGATGCAGACGGCGGTGACGGAGGCGGTTGCCTATCAGCGCAAGCTCGCGCTCGAAGAACACGAGTCCTCGCGCAAGGCGATCGAAGATGAGGGCTGTGAAATCAACGAGCTGACGCCGAAGGAGCATGATGCGTTTGTGGCTGCCGTGCAGCCGCTGCTGGTGGATGCGCGTAAAAGTTATGGCCAAGCGATGTTCGGCATGGTGCCAAGGGCATAGTGGTGTCGCGACAAACAGCGTCACCGAAATATTAACGCGCTTGCTGCAATTGTATGATTTACGCCGCTGAAACGACTCCGTTGCTAATGAGTGGTCCGTAACATTTCGTGCGGCGGCCAGTCATATGACCAGTTCGAACCGACCCATCGCGCTTGCGCTCCGCGGGGTCAGCAAATCCTTCGACCGTCCTGCGGTCGATGCGCTCGATCTCACGATCTATGGCGGCGAGTTTTATGCGCTGGTCGGCCCGAATGGCGCCGGCAAGACGACGACGTTGCGCATGGTCGTCGGCCCCCGTGAAGCCGGATGCCGGCTCGATCAGCATTGGCGGGATCGACGCGCTGTCCGATCCGGTTGCGGCAAAGCAGATAACGGCATGGCTCTCCGACGAGCCGATGATCTACGACAAGCTCACCCCGTACGAATATCTCGAATTCGTCGCCGGGCTGTGGCGCATTGATCCTGCCGTTGCCCAGGCTCGCGCGCGCGAACTCATTGGCTGGCTCGGCCTCGAGCCCCATGCGTACGAACGCTGCGAGGGGTTCTCCCGCGGAATGCGCCAGAAGGTGGCGCTCGCTGGCGCACTGGTGCACGACCCAAAGCTCATCATTCTCGACGAACCGCTGACCGGTCTCGACGCAGGCACCGCGCGGCAGGTCAAGGACGTGCTGCGCGGGCGCGTGCGTGAGGGTGGCACCGTCATCATGACCACGCACATCCTTGAGGTTGCCGAACGCATGGCCGACCGGATCGGCGTGATCGCCCG
>DASSYU010000498.1:0-2411 GCA_035703125.1 Pseudolabrys sp.
CCGCAATGGCCGATCTGGGATGGCACCTGCAGCTATGGATCGACACGCGCGACCTGCCCGACCTGCTGCCGGCGCTCGCCCACGTGACGGTGCCGGTCGTCGTCGATCACATGGGCCGCATGGAGCATCATCACGGCACCAGCCATCCCGGCTTTCAGGCCCTGCTGCGCGGCGTCGGTGAAGGGCGGCTGTGGTCGAAGCTGTCGGGCACTTACCGGCTCGGCGCCACGGCGCCGGACTACAAGGAGGCCCGCCCCTTTCACGACGCGCTCGTTGCCACCAACCCGCGCAATCTTGTCTGGGGAACCGATTGGCCGCATCCGCGTCCGGAAGGACCGATGCCGGATGCGGCGCGGCTGCTAGACGTTTTCCGCAAGTGGACCACGCCCGCAAACCAGCAGGCGATTCTGGTCGACAACCCTGCACGGCTCTACGATTTCGCAGCTGGATGAACCTTTGTTTTGTCATTCCGGGACGGCGCTTTAGCGCCGGACCTGGAATCCAGCGACACGCACCGAGCCTTGTTCTGGATTCCGGGTTCGTCCGCTAGCGCGGACGCCCGGAATGACAGGAATGCAGGATCACCGCCCAGCCGCGTAGCCCTGCATGCCGCGCGGGTTGGCGGCGGCGCGGCGGCGCTTGCCGACGCGTGAGGCGGCCGTCAGCCGGCCTTCCGACCAGGCCGGCCCCAGTTCAACGTCGTGACCGCGGTTTTGCAATTCCTTGACCGTTGCTTCCGGCACGCGGGACTCCACCACCAGCACGCCCGGGCGCGAGGTGCGCGGCCAGAACGAGATCGGGAAATGCTCGGAGTGCCAGGCCGGCGCGTCGATGGCTTCCTGAAGGTTCATTTTCGCGTGCACGTGGCGCAGGAAGAACTGCGTGGTCCATTGGTCCTGCTGGTCGCCACCGGGCGAGCCCCAGGCGAGGTAGGATTCGCCGTCGCGCAGCGCGAGCGTCGGCGACAATGTCGTGCGCGGCCGCTTGCCGGGCTTGAGCGCTGCCGGGTGATTTTCGTCGAGCCAAAACATCTGCGCGCGGGTGCCGAGGCAGAAGCCGAGCTCCGGAATGACGGGCGACGACTGCAACCATCCACCCGACGGCGTCGATGACACCATGTTGCCAGCCTGATCGATAATATCGAAGTGCACGGTGTCGCCGATTACCTCGCCGACGCGGCCGACGGTCGGCTCGCCGGCGCCGAGCGAGCCGACGGCGGCGCGCGGCCCTTCCTCGCGCCGGATCTGGATGGCACCGCCGAAACCGGCAAGCGATCCCGGCCGCAGGTCCACCGACGCCTTGTTGGAGATCAGCTTGCGGCGCTCGGCGTTGTATTTTTCCGACAGCAGCGTCTCGGTCGGCACTTTCACGAAGTCGGGGTCGCCGTAGAACGCCTCACGGTCAGCAAAAGCGAGCTTGGCGCACTCGACCTGCAGATGGATGAACTGCGGCCCGGTTGGGTCCATGCCGTCGAGGTCGTAGCCTCGCAGCAGCGCGAGCTGCTGCAGCAGCACAGGTCCCTGGCTCCAGACACCGGCCTTGCAGACCGTGTAGCGGCCGTAGTCGTAAGTCAGCGGGGCCTCGACATGCGCCTGCCAGCGCGCCATGTCGGCACCGGTGAGCAGGCCGCCATGCGGCGTGCCGGTAACGTCCATCGCCTTCTGCGTGCGGCAGAACCTGTCGATCGCCTCGGCGACGAAGCCTTGCGACCACACCTGGCGCGCCCGCTCGATCTGCTTCACGCGGTCGCCGCCCGCATCCGCCGCCTCGCGCAAGATGCGTTCATAGGTGTCGGCCAGCGTGCGGTTGGCAAACATCGAACCCGGCGGCGGCACATTCCCGTCCGGCAGATAAACAGCAGCGGACGTCGGCCAATGCTCGCGGAAGAGCTCCTCCACGGTCGCGATCGTCGCGCTGGCGCGCTCGACAATCGGATGGCCGTTGCGCGCGTAGGAAATTGCCGGCGTCAGCACGTCGGACGGACGCATCGTTCCGTAATCGCGCAGCAGCAGCATCCAGGTGTCGAACATTCCCGGCACACAGGCCGCGAGCAGCCCGGTGCCCGGAACGATGTCGAGGCCGAGCTCGGTAAAGCGCCCGATGGTCGCCGCGGCGGGCGCCGGCCCCTGCCCGCAGATCACCTCGGGCTTGCCGCGCTTCGCGTCGTGCAGAATGACCGGAACGTCGCCGCCCGGCCCATTGAAATGCGGCTCAACCACCTGCAGCACGAAAGCAGTTGCGACTGCCGCGTCGAAAGCATTGCCGCCCTGCTCGAGCGTCGCCATGCCGACCGCCGTCGCGATCCAGTGCGTTGTGGTGACGACGCCGAAGGTGCCTTCGATCTCGGGCCGCGTCGTGAATGGATTGGGATTGATCTTTGAAACGCCGGCCCGCATGCGACTAGAACCCCG
>DASSYU010000510.1:0-3657 GCA_035703125.1 Pseudolabrys sp.
GGTCGTGCAGGGTGCAGAGCCCCTGTTCTTCCTCGACTACTATGCCTGCGGAAAGCTTGAGCCTGAGCTTGGCGCGGCCGTTGTCGCAGGTATCAGCATCGGTTGCCGCGAGGCCGGTTGCGCCCTGATCGGCGGCGAAACGGCGGAAATGCCGGGCGTGTATAGCGGTGATGATTACGACCTTGCGGGTTTCGCTGTCGGCGCAGTTGAACGGGATGCCGTGCTTCCGCGCACCGACATTGCAGAAGGCGACGTTATCCTCGGCCTGGCGTCTTCCGGTGTGCACTCCAATGGTTACTCGCTAGTCCGCAAGGTTGTTGAAAAAAGCGGATTCGGCTGGAGCACTCCAGCACCGTTCATGGCCGGAAAAAGTCTGGGTGAATCAATTCTGGCTCCGACCCGGATTTACGTGAAATCATGTCTGGCCGTAATCCGGGGCACAAAAGCAGTGAAGGGATTGGCGCATATCACTGGCGGTGGATTCCCCGACAACATTCCACGGGTGCTGCCAAAAGGTCTTGGCGCGCGTATCAATCTCGCAGCCGTCCCTGTTCTTCCGGTCTTCAGGTGGCTCGCTGACACGGGCGGAATTGCACAGAGCGAAATGTTGCGCACGTTCAACTGCGGCATCGGAATGATCGTTGTCGTATCCGCAAAGGACTCAGACGCCGTCATGCAGGCATTTACGCGCTCGGGAGAAAAAGTCGTGGCGCTTGGACGTGTCGGCAGGACCTCAGACGGCGAACGCGTCGTCTATGACGGCAACCTTGATCTTGGGTGAGACATGAGCCGCAAGCGGGTCGCAGTGCTCATCTCCGGCCGTGGCTCCAACATGGCTGCCCTCATCGAAGTCGCCAAGGACAAGACTTATCCTGCGGAAATCGCGGCCGTGATTTCAAATCGT
Source organism: Pseudolabrys sp. (assembly GCA_035703125.1). Classification (GTDB taxonomy): domain Bacteria; phylum Pseudomonadota; class Alphaproteobacteria; order Rhizobiales; family Xanthobacteraceae; genus Pseudolabrys. Next base: position 905 of record DASSYU010000510.1, read on the forward strand.
CCGGATGCAGGCGGCCTCGTGCTCGCACGGGCCAATGGAATAACCACCGAGGTCGTTGACCACATCGCCCACGGCAAGGACCGCCCAGCGTTCGAGAGCGCCTTGCAGGCCGTGCTTGAAAAGCATCGCATCGACATCGTCTGCCTCGCCGGCTTCATGCGCCTGCTTACCGCCGGCTTCGTCGGCGGCTGGGAAGGGCGCATCCTCAATATCCACCCCGCCCTCCTGCCGTCGTTCAAAGGTCTCGAGACCCACAAGCGCGCCCTGGAGGCCGGCGTGAAGCTGCATGGCGCGACCGTGCATTTTGTGGTGCCGGAAATGGATTCCGGGCCGATCGTGGCGCAGGCCGCTGTTGCAGTGCGGGATGACGACACCGAAGAGACGCTCGCCGCTCGGGTGATCCAGGTCGAACACCGGATCTATTCGTTGGCGCTCAAACTAGTTGCCGAAGGCCGCGTGCGAATTGTGGTCGGCCGGTGCCAGGCGGACGGTGTCACCATGCCGGACGGCGCTTTTTTGGCCCCCGAAGCGTAAGACGCCCGGCGGATTTTCCACCGCTCACGCAATTGTGCCCAGCGGCGGACTACGGCGCTGGCCGCGGTGTTGTAGACTTTAGTATAAACCATTGTGCCGCCCAGCCGGACGGCGGAAAGGTCCAAGAAACGAAGGGGGGACGACGTGAACCGAAGTAACGAAACAAAACTGGTTTTTCCCGGGCTCGCCGGATTTTATGCATCGATGCTGCCGGTCGCAGCCACGCTGGTCCGCGTGGTCGTCGGCATTATGTTCTTGATGCACGTCTGGCTCAAATTCAACGCTGGCCACGCCCGTATCGCCGCCGCCTTCGGCAACAATTACGGCCTGCCGGTGCCCGGCCTATTTGCCTATGCGGCAATGGGTATGGAGTTGATCGGCGGCATCTGCCTTATCATCGGGCTGTTCACGCGCTTCTGGGCCGCGGCACTCGCAGTCGAAATAGGTATCGCGCTGATCGTTGCCCATCTGCCGAAGGGGTATCACATCGGAGCGGGCGGCTACGAATATGTCCTCTTGATCGGCGTCGTTTTGCTCGCGATCGCCATGCGCGGCGGCGGACCCTATTCGGTCGACGCCAAGATCGGCAAGGAACTCTAAGAACCAGCACGCATGAAGCGCGCGCGGCACTAAACCGCGCGCGCTTTGCGTATCCAGACCCTGCTGTCGTGCACTGCAGCTCCGCCGTAAGGCGCGATTGAATCCGCGCCGACGAGCGTGTTGATGCCGCAGCCATCGGCATAGGCGGCGTTTGGCCAGATCGATTCCGCAATCAAAACGCCTTGCCGCACGCCCTCGAACACGCGTGCGTGCAGCCGCACTTCTCCCCGCTTGTTGCCGAGAACGACGTAGTCGTCCGTGCAAATCCCAAGCGCCGCAGCGTCGTCTGGATGGATCATCACGGTCGGCCGGCTTTCCTGCGCGAGCGACGTCGGCGTCTCATTGAAGGTCGAGTTGAGGAAGCCGCGCGCCGGCGACGTCGCGAGCCGGAACGGATGCTCGACGTCCGCGACTTCGATCGATGTCCAATGGTCGGGCAGCCTCGGCATGTCCGCAATTGGACCACTCTTGTAAGGGCTGCGGAACGGAACGTTCGGCCAATCGGGTTTGAACTTGAACTTGCCGTCCGACCAGGCAAAGCCGTCGAGGAAGTGCGATTCCCGAAAGGGGGGCTGACAGTCGATCCACTTGTTGGCCTCGATCTCGGCAAGCGTGCCGCGTTTCGACACCTGTAGCATCTGGTCGATGAGTTCGCGCGGATTCATCGTGAACCCCCGATGCTCGGCACCGAGCCGCTGTGCCAGTCCGCAGATGACTTCATGATTGCTGCGGCACTCGCCCGGCGGCTCGACCAGTTTCGGCCCAAGAATGAGGTACTGATGCCCGCCGCCACGATAGATATCGTCGTGCTCGAGAAACGTTGTTGCCGGCAGCACAACGTCAGCGACTTGCGCGGTCTCCGTCATGAACTGCTCGTGCACGCAAACGAAAAGATCCTCGCGCGCGAACCCGCGCTTCACCTGCGTCTGGTCGGGACACACGGATACCGGATTGGTGTTCTGGATGATCATCGCGGTGACCGGCGCGCCGCCATGCAGTGCCTCACGCTCGCCGGTCAGAATTGCCCCGATGCGAGATTGATCGAGCATCCGCACCGACCGGTCACAGACGTCGAGACCCTCGATCAGCGTTTTGTCGAGCCGGAAAATGTCGGCGCTGATATGAAAGGCGCCGCCGCCCTCGTATTGCCAGGCGCCCGTCACCGCCGGAATGCAACTCGCCGCATGCATGTTCACGGGGCCGTTGCGCGAGCGCGAAAAGCCATAGCCGAGGCGGAAAAACGCGCGCTTGGTTTCACCGATCAGCTGCGCGAACTTCTCGATGGTCTCGACCGGCGCGCCGGTGATCGCAGCAGCCCATTGCGGGTCGCGTGAGCGCAGATGCGCTTCAAGCTCGCGCGGAGAATCGGTGTATTTTTCGAGATAATTCCAGTCGGCTTTACCGTCGCGGAACAGGCAATGCATCACCGCGCAGGCGAGTGCGCCGTCGGTGCCCGGCTTGATGAGGACAGGCAGATCGGCCTGCTCCATCGTTCCGTTCATGTAGATATCGACAGCCGCTATTTTGGCGCCACGCTCCTTCCGGGCGCGCACGGCATGGGTCATGACGTTGACCTGCGTGTTCACCGCGTTGGTGCCCCAGATGATCACCAAATCCGA
>DASSYU010000537.1:0-8701 GCA_035703125.1 Pseudolabrys sp.
GGCGAGTGGTTGATTGCCAGTCATTTCTTTCGCGCGTCAGAACGTCCATGACATTTGCGTGAACGAAAGGCCGGATTTTGTGATGCGTTGACGACTTGAGTGTGACGCGCGTTTGCGTCACAAGCCGCGCCCGCAAGACAACGATCTTGCATCAATAAACAACGGAGTCGAACCGTGAAAATCGTAACGATTGCTTTTGCATCTGCCATCGCCTTGTCGGCCGTCGCGCCGGTATTTGCGTACGAGAGCGAGCTTGAATACGTCGCGTCGAGCATGCGCCCCGACCAGCATCAGGCCGCGGGCATGCGCCCGGGCGAGCATCAGGCCGCGGGCACGCGAGCCGGTCAGCACCGTACATTTGATGCGCGGGCCTATGCACCCATCCCTGCGCCCGTGGTCGCACCCTATGATTTCGGAATTGGCAGTCAGAGCTAATAATCCTCCCGAGCAAGCCTGATTGTCATGAGGCCGCCTGCAATGGCGGCCTCTTCAATTTTCTATTTGGTCCTCCGAACGGAGGACGCCAAATGACCCGACAAATGTGATGCCCGTCACACTCGCTGTGGATTCGCGATGCTAGGTCGAGGCGTCCTGCGGGGTGTGCGCCATGCGAGGAATACCTTGGATTTTTGTTTTGCCGGATTTGAAATCGACATCCCGCGGCGGGAGTTGCGGCGAGCGAGTGAGCTCGTGCCCATCGAGCCGCAGGTTTTTGACCTGCTTGTTCACCTCGTTCGCAATCACGACCGGATCGTCACGAAGGACGAGTTGATCGAAGCCGTGTGGAAAGGTCGCGCCATTTCGGAGGCGGCCTTGAGCTCCCGCATCAGCGCGGCCCGGCGAGCCGTAGGCGATTCCGGGGCCGAACAAAAACTCATCCGAACGCTGAACAAGCGCGGCTTCCGGTTTGTCGGAGCCGCCCAGGCCACAGGCAAAATAACCGCCCCAGTGGCCCAACGGGCCTCTTGCGGGAAGGCTGAGATGCCTGCCTTCACATGGTCCGACAGAGCCTCGATTGCGGTGCTGCCATTCCAGAATATCAGCGGCGATCCCGAGCAGGAGCACTTTGCCGACGGGATTACTGAGGACATCACGATCGGCCTGTCGCGCCAGCAATGGTTCTCGGTTGTCGATCGTAACTCCAGCTTTGCCCGCAAAGGCGAAGTGGTCGATATCCGGAAGCTCGCCTGCGATCTAGGGGCGCGCTACGTCCTCGAAGGCAGCGTGCGGAAGGTGGGTGGCCGCATACGAGTCACCGCCCAGCTGATCGACGCCACCAAGCGCATTCACATCTGGGCCGACCGGCACGAGAGCGCCGTTGCCGATATCTTCAGGCGGCAAGATGACATCACCAAGCGCATCGTCGATTCGGTCAGGTCGCAGCTCGTCATGGCCGAAGCGATGCGCCTGCGCTGCAAGCGATCCGACGACGCGGACGCACACGACCTGGTGACGCAGGCGCTTCCGCATCTGTGGCGCATGAACGTGGGGGAGCAACTACTCGCTCAGAAATTGCTGCGGCAAGCCGCCACGCTCGAGGCGCCGCAGGGACGTGCGCATGTCCATGCGTTGCTGGGCTGGACCTACATGAACATGTTCAATCTGGATTCGCATGCGCCGATCAGCGAGCTGACCGAGAAAGCCCTTGAAGCAGGCACAACCGCGCTGGCGCTGGATGAGCAGGACTATTGGGGGCATCTCGTGCTTGGGCTCGGTCACGCGCGCCAGCGCCGCCCCGAAGATGCGGTGAGGCATCTTTCGCAATCCGTAGAGATCAATCCGAATTTTGCGCTCGGGCACGCGGGGCTCGGCTACGCACTCGCATGCGGCGGCCAGCCTCAGCGCGGTTTGGACGCGCTGGCGCGGGCATGGCAGCTTGGTCCGCTCGATCCATTTCTTACGATGTACGCGCCTATCACGCGGTACATGGCGCTCTTCGCGCTCGAACGGTACGACGAGGCGATTACCGTGTGCCGGTCGGTGTCATCCCGTCATCCAAACCATGCCGGCGCAAGGCGGCTGATGACCGTCTCGCTGGGATTGCTTGGCCGGATCGACGAGGCCGAAGAATCTCTCGCCAACACGCTCGCGCTGCAGCCCGATTTCTCGACCGATCACGGGGCATACAACACCGTGTTCGCGAATGCGTCGGACCGTTCACGCTTCCTGCGGGGATTGCAGAAAGCCGGCTTACGGAATTAGCTATTCTCCGCGGTCATTCTGGGACGGCCAGACCCGGAATTCAGACGCTTGCACAGACTCCAGTTCTGGATTCCGGGTTCGCTCGCGCTCATGCTCGCGCCCCCGAATGACAGAGGGACCGAACCAAACGACAGCCGGCGGGTTCTCATGGATACTGGCGAACGGAGATTGAACCATGACCTTCAAGACGCTCCTGACGGCGTCCGCGATCCTGTTGGGCGCGACGACCGTTTCCTTTGCTCAAAGCATGCCGAACTACGGCCCGAATGCCCCCGCCACCGGCGACAGTCTTGGAAAACCGCCGAGCGGAACGCGGCCGCCGGGGGTGACGCGATCGCAGCGCAGCAACTATCCGAAGCGCGTGCACCGCCACTATCACCGGAACTACTACGTCCGGTACGAATAGCTGCCGCCTAGGGCGAGGCGCAAAGCTGGCCCGGCTGGTGCCTGCCGGGGGTTGACAAACGGGGACTGACGAATTATCAATTTCGTCAGTCATCAGAACCCCGGGCCGCTGCCGTGAACGCCCTGCCGAAGACCAAGCCAGACGATACCCGCGACCGCATCATGGATGTGGCCGACCGGCTGTTCCGGCAGCTGGGCTTTGCCAAGACAACGGTCGCCGATATTGCCGCGGAACTCGATATGTCCCCGGCCAACGTGTACCGGTTCTTCGCCTCCAAGAATGCCATCGTCGAAGCGATCTGCCGGCGCTGCCTCGCTGAGCTCGACGAGCGCGCCTGGGAAATCGCCCGTTCCCGCGGGTCGGCCGCGGCGCGCATGGAGCGGCTGATCCTCGATATCCTGGCCTATCACAAGGACAATTTGCTTACGGACAAGCGCGTCAACGACATCGTTCTGGTTGCCATCGAGGACAGCTGGGACGCCATCCAGGCGCACAAGGAAATCATCCGCAACGTCGTGGAGCTCATTGTTCGCGACGGCATCGCCGCCGGCGAGTTCGAGAAGGTCGATCCTGCCGAAACATCGCAGCTTTTGATGCGCTCTTTGGTGGCGTTCGTGCATCCCGTTCTGATCAGCCAATGCCTGAGCGGCGAAGAAGACGTCGAAGCGCAGGCTAAAGCCGGCGTCCGCTTCTCCCTCCGCGCCATCACCCCCCGGACCTGACCTCCATGCCGTTCCCCACCACGATTTCGCTTGCCTCAATTGTGACGAAATATGGCTTTCATCACTCGTCACAAATCAGTGAAAGGAGCCTTGCCATGCCGAAGCATTCCAGCGTTGCCCGACCGTTCGCGGCATTGGCGGCGGCACTCCTGTTGGCGGCGTGCCAGGCCGAGACCGCGCCGGCTCCCAGAGCCGAGCGCCCGGTCCAGGTGCAAAGCGTAGCGTTTGAAGTTGAAGACGCGGCACGGGACTTTGTCGGCGTCGTGCGGGCGCGATACGAAACCGATCTCGGCTTCCGGGTCGCCGGCAAGATGGTCGCCCGCCTCGTCAACGTGGGAGACCGCGTGCATGCCGGCGACGTCGTCGCGCGGCTCGACCCCGAAGACCTGCGGCTGCAGGTCGAAAGCGCGGACGCAGAGCTTGCAGCGGCCACCACGAATCTCACCCAGATTTCGGCCGATTTCGAGCGCTACGAGACACTGAAGGCTCGCGGTTACGCGTCGATCGCCGATTTCGACCGCAAGACGGCGGCAAAGGGCGAGGCGGAAAGCCGGCTCGCGCGCGCCAAGCGCGCGCTCGATCTTGCTCGCAATCAGCTTGAATATTCCGAGCTCAAGGCGGGAGCGGATGGAGTCATCACCGCAACGCTCGCCGAGCCGGGGCAGGTCGTCGCTCTCGGCCAGCCGGTGGTGAAGCTCGCTCATCGCGGTGAAAAGGAAGCGGTCGTTGCGCTGCCGGAGAATTGGCTTGCCAAGGCGCGCGTCGCTGCGGCGACTGTCACGCTCTGGTCCGACAAGGGCCACCGCTATTCCGCCCGGCTGCGCGAGCTCTCGCCGCAAGCCGATCAGGCGACACGCACCTATGCGGCACGGTTCACGATCATCGATCCGGATGACAGCGTCGCGCTCGGGATGACGGCGACGGTTACGCTCAAGCCCGCCGGCGAAGCAATGGTCGCGAAGCTGCCACTGTCCGCCGTGCTCAGCCGCGGCTCGGGCGCCTCGGTCTACGTCGTCAATGCGGGCGGCGAGCTGACGCTGCGGCCCGTTACCGTTGCTTCGTTCAACGAAGACGATGCGCTCATCACCGGCGGTGTTTCCGCCGGCGAGAAGGTGGTGACGCTTGGGGTGCAAAAACTCGAGCCTGGGCTCAAGGTCCGCAGCATCGAGGCAAGATAATTTAGCCATGCTTCGTGGACATCCTGCCGCGAAGCCAGATCGCAAGTCCTGACGGAGTATCGGCACCATGCAACGCTTCAATCTGTCCGCCTGGGCCATCACGCATCGCACGCTCATCCTGTTCATGGTGATCGTTCTGGCAGGCGCCGGGATCTACTCCTACCTCAATCTTGGCCGTGCCGAAGATCCGTCATTCACGATCAAGGTGATGATCGTGAACGTGTCGTGGCGTGGCGCCACTGCGGCGGAAATGGAAAAGCAGGTCGCGGATAAGATCGAGAAGAAGCTGCAGGAGCTGCCGCATCTCGACCGCGTCGAAAGCTATTCGCGCCCGGGCGTTTCCTTTATCCGCATCATTCTCAGCGACACGACGACGCCCTCGCAGGTGAAGGAGCTCTGGTACCAGGTCCGCAAGAAAGTGGCGGACATCCGCAACGATTTGCCGTCAGGCATAGAAGGGCCGAATTTCAACGACGAGTTCGGCGATGTTTACTCGGCGCTCTATATGTTGACCGGCGACGGCCAGACTTATGCCGATCTCAAGGCGCGCGCAGAGAACATCCGCCAGCGCCTGCTGCGCGTGCCGAACGTGAACAAGGCCGACATTATCGGCGAGCAGCCGCAGCGGATTTACATAGAATTCAGCCACGCCAAGCTGGCGACGCTCGGCATCACGCCGCAGCAGATCTTTGACAGCGTGGCCAAGCAGAACGCCGTCACCTCCGGCGGTTCAATCGAGACGTCCGCCGACCGCATCAATCTGCGTGTTACCGGCGCCTTTTCCGGCGTCGAGGCCATTGCCGCCGTGCCGGTGCAGGCCGACGGCCGCGTGTTCCGGCTCGGCGACATCGCGACCGTGAAGCGGGGCTATGAAGACCCGTCGGGCTTCCTTGTGCGCAGCAATGGCAAGCCCGCGCTCGGTATCGGCGTGTCGATGCTCGAGGGCGCTAACATCATCAAGCTCGGCGAGGACCTCAAGAGCGCTATGAAATCGATCGTCGGCGAGTTGCCGGTCGGCGTCGAAATCACGCAGGTGGCCGATCAGCCGCACGTGGTCGACGAATCGGTATCCGAGTTCTTCCGCGTCTTCACTGAAGCGCTGGTCATCGTGCTGATCGTGGGTTTCATCTCGCTGGGCCTGCGTACGGGCGTCGTCGTCGCTCTGTCGGTGCCGCTGGTGCTGGCGATCGTCTTCGTCGTGATGTTTGCGACGGGATTCGACCTGCACCGCATCACTTTGGGCGCGCTTATCATTGCGCTCGGGCTTCTGGTTGACGACGCGATCATCGCCATCGAGATGATGGTGGTGAAGATGGAGCAGGGCTTCGACCGGGTGAAGGCTGCGACGTTCGCGTGGACCTCGACGGCATTCCCGATGCTGACGGGTACGCTCGTGACAGCGGCGGGCTTTTTGCCGGTCGGATTTGCCAAATCCAGCTCGGGAGAATATGCCGGCGGCATTTTCTGGGTCGTCGGCATCGCGCTGATCGCATCATGGTTCGTGGCGGTGCTGTTCACACCCTATCTCGGCCTGAAGCTGTTGCCCGAGTTGAAGAAGCACCGTGCCCAACAAGACCCGGACACGATCTATCAGACGCGAATCTATCGGGCGCTCCGCTCGATGATCGAGCTCGCCTTGCGCTGGCGAAAGACGGTGGTCGCGGCAACGGTTTTCATGTTCCTCGCCAGCATTGCCGGCTTTGGCCTGGTGCAGCAGCAATTCTTCCCGACCTCGACGCGCACCGAGCTTTTCTTCGAGATGCGGCTGCCGGAGGGAACGGCGATTGGCGTGACAGAGGCGACGGCCAGGAAGGGCGAGCAGCTGATCGGCAACGACCCGGATGTCGAGAGCTACACGACCTACGTGGGTGCGGGCGCCCCGCGCTTCTGGATCGGCCTCAATCCCGAGCTGCCCAACACCAATTTCGCGCAGATCGTGATCGTCGCGAAGACCCTGGACGGGCGGGAACGCCTCAAGGCTAGGCTGGAAAAGGCGATCGCCAACGGTGCGCTGACGCAGGCGCGTGCCCGCGTTGACCGCTTCGTGTTCGGTCCGCCGGTCGGCTTCCCGGTGCAATTCCGTATCATCGGCCCCGATCCGATGAAAGTGCGCGCCATTGCGGAAGACGTCCGCAAGGTGATGGTGGAAAACCACAAGCTCATCGATCCGCATCTCGACTGGAACGAGCAGGTGAAGTCGATCCGGCTCGATATCGACCAGGATCGCGCGCGGGCTCTGGGCCTGGCGCCGCAGGAGGTCGCGCAAACACTCCAGACACTGGTCTCCGGCTACACGATCACCCAGTACCGCGAAGGCATTGAGCGCATCGGCGTTGTCGCGCGCGCCGTCCCGTCCGAGCGGCTCGATCTCGACCGGTTGCCAGGCCTTACGATGGCGACGCGCAACGGAGTCGCGGTGCCGTTGTCGCAGGTCGCCAAGCTCTCTTACGAGTTCGAGGAGCCGATCCTGTGGCGGCGCAACCGCGACCTGGTCCTGACGGTGCGCAGCGACGTCATCGACGGCGTGCAGGCGCCGGATGTGAGCAACGAAGTCGCGCCCAAGCTCCAGTCGATCAAAGATGTATTGCCCTTCGGTTACAGGATTGAAACCGGCGGATCGATCGAGGAAAGCGCCAAGGCAAACCTCGCGCTGGTTGCCGTTTTCCCCGTGATGATCATCGCGATGCTGGTCCTGCTGATGATCCAGCTGCAGAACTTCTCGCGGCTGGCGCTGGTGGTCGTGACCGCGCCGCTTGGTCTCATCGGCGCAACCGGCGCACTGCTGATCTCCAACCGGCCCTTCGGTTTCGTGGCGCTGCTCGGCCTGATCGCGCTCGCCGGCATGATCATGCGCAACACCGTCATCCTGGTGGATCAGATCGACCGCGATATCGCCGAAGGCCACGCGCGCTATCGCGCGATCATCGACGCCACCATCCGCCGCGCGCGGCCGGTGACGCTCACTGCGCTTGCCGCGATCCTCGGCATGATCCCGCTGTCGCGCAGCGTGTTCTGGGGCCCGATGGCGATCACCATCATGGGCGGGCTGCTGATTGCGACCATCCTGACGCTGCTGGTCGTGCCGGCGCTCTATGCGCTGTGGTTCCGTGTCCCCAAGGACGAGCCGGCAGGCGCGGGCCGCAGCGATCACCCCGAAGTGGCCGATGGCGCGCGCATTGCCGCCTAGGGAGCCCGATCAGGTCCTTTATCCGCTCGTCCCCGCACGGGTCCGGCTTCGCCGACCCGAGTGAGCTCCAGCGGGACCCAGGGTCAAAAACACGAGCCCAAGTAAATAGGAGTTTATCCATGAAATGCTGGCGCGAACCATCGCTCGAAGACATCCTGTCGGATCCGATCACTCAGGCGGTCATCAGTGCCGACGGCGTGGATACCGGCGAACTGGACGCGATGTTGCGCCAGGTTGCGCACAAGCGGCGGTCGGCACGGCGCTCGGCGGGTGCGACTGCCTGACGCGGCGGGTACGAGTGTCCCTGACGACCACCAGATACCGCCGGATGGTTCGAAGCCGAATCTAACCTCTTTTAATTTGCGCAGACGGGGAACCTTGTCCGCGCAAATTTAATTGCCTGAGCTGTAGGGGCACTGTCAGGGGAGGTCGGTCGTGCGCTCGCGCGTCATTCATCTCATCAATCCCAAGACTGATTCTCTCACCACCCGGCCGCTTTATCTCAACCGCGCTTTGTATTCGCCTCTTGCGGGCCTGCTCGCCGTGGCGGCGTGCATTCCGCGCGACCAATACGAGGTGGTGCTGACAGATGAGAACATTGAAACGATCGATTTCGACCTGGAGGCGGATCTCGTCGGCATTTCTGCGATGACGAGCTATGTCAACCGCGGCTATGAAATTGCCGATTATTTCCGCGCCAAGGGCATCCCGGTGGTGATGGGCGGCGTGCATCCGAGCTTCATGCCGCAGGAGGCGCTGAGCCATTGCGACGCCGTGGTCATCGGTGAAGTCGAGCTTGTGATCGGCAAGTTGCTCGACGATCTGGAAGGCGGCGAGATGCGGGGCACCTACAAGTCCGACAAGTTGCATCCGATGACCGGCCTGTCGATGCCGCGCTACGATCTTCTGAAGAAGCACCGCTACGTCAACAAGACCTTTGTCCAGACCTCGCGCGGCTGCCACCAGGGCTGCACGTTCTGCGCCGAGCCGCTGATGAACGGTCTGC
>DASSYU010000289.1:0-2498 GCA_035703125.1 Pseudolabrys sp.
CAGATCAAGGACCTGATCCTCGGCGCAACGCTCGCCGCGACCAAGGACCGCGACGAATACCTGAAGAAGCAGGCCGAGGCGCAATTCGCCGTCAAAGAGGCGGCACTGATCGAGGCCGTGCGCGGCCTGCTTGCAAAGCACAAATTGGGCTGAGCAATTCCGGCTATTCAGACGGCGACGATGTCACCTTCAACGCGATACCCGTCATGGGCATCGAGATTGTATCCGAGCATCTGCTCGACTGCGTCGAAGCTGTCGATGATCGACACGTATTCGACGACCTTCTCTTCATGGAACTTGATGAAGTGCGCGATGCGATAGCTGATGGCGTGGCCGTCCTCGCGCTTGGTTGCCGTGAGCCTTGCAGGCACAGCTGCGTTATTGCCATCGATGAGCATTGTGTTCGGGACGAAACGCCGGTCTGACAGAAATGCGGGACTGTCCTGCACCAGCAGCTTCACCACGTTGTCTTTGCCGGCGCGCTGGCCGCAGAACGGAAGAATGTCGACGGGCCCGCTGATGGTCCACACCACGTCATCGTCGAGGTAGCTCGCGAGCGTGCCCACATCCCGCTCGGCCAAGGCACGGTAAAACGCCTCGACGACCGCACGGGGAACCGGACTGTTTTTTGTTTTTACCTGCATTAACAGCCAGTGAACCCCGGTTGTATTGAATTTCCCTTACTCGTTTTGCGACAGGTCGTTTGGCGGCAGGCAAACGGGCGTTTTGGTACCGGCGGACGGCGGCAAATTTATTAACGACGACAAACATTTGACCTGCCCGACCGTTAAGGCCAGCGGGCAAACATCGTCGAATCCTTAAGGGCGCCGTGCTAGAGCCGGGCCCCTAAACCCCGGATTGCAGCTGGTTTTGGAACACGAATGAAGGCGAGCGTTACCACGCAAACGCATTCACCGGACGCGCGGGCGGAGGCGCTGGTCGTCTCCTACGAGCGCGCGGGATACGTGCGCGTCGCGCCTGCCATGCTGCAGCCGGCTGAGCCATTTCTCGATTTGTCCGGAGAGGACATCCGGCGGCGCATGTATCTGACCACGGCGCCGGACGGCCGCGAGCTGTGCCTGCGCCCCGACCTCACCATCCCGGTGTCGCGCGATTATCTCGCCTCGCCCTCCGCCGGGAAGCCTGCCGGCTTTTGCTATCTTGGTCCGGTCTTCCGCCACCGCAGCGATGCGCCTGCCGAATTCCTGCAGGCCGGGATTGAGTCGTTCGGCCGCTCCGACAAGGCCGCGGCCGACGCTGAAATGCTGTCGCTCGGGCTCGAAGCTACGGCGCGCTATGGACTTGCCTCACCCGACATCATGATCGGCGACGTCGCGCTTTTCTCCGGCCTGATCGCCGGTCTCGACCTGCCGCCGGCCTGGAAGCGGCGGCTGATCAAGGATTTCAATCGCAAGACCAACCTGGCGCAGGACCTCGACCGTCTCGTGCTCGGCGGCAACAATGCGCGTCCCGAATATCAAGGTGTGCTCGCGGCGCTTGCCGGCTCCGATCCGAAAGGCGCACACGCGCTGGTGACCGATCTCCTGTCGATTGCCGGCATCAACGCCGTCGGCGGCCGCTCGATCGGCGAGATCGCCGACCGCTTCCTGGAGCAGTCGGCGCTCGGGGCGAGCGCCAAGCTGCCGCGCGATGTCCGCGCATTGATCGAGCACTTCCTGGCGATCGCGGGCAACCCTGACGAGGCGGCGGCCGCTTTGCGGGCGCTGGCGAACGACGCCAATATGACATCCACGCTCGCGCCGGCGCTTGACCAGTTTGAAAGCCGCACCGGCTTCCTCGAGGCACGCGGCGTCGACGTCAAGCGCGTGCAGTTCTCGACCGCCTTCGGCCGTGGCTTTGACTACTACACGGGGCTGGTATTCGAGTTGACCGATCCGAAGCGCACCGGCGACCCGCTTGTCGCCGGCGGCCGCTACGACGGGCTGCTGGCGCGGCTCGGCGCCGAAGATGCCATTCCCGCGGTCGGCTTCTCCGTCTGGATCGACCGGCTCGGCGTCTATGGGAGGGCGCGATGAGCGGGCCTCTTGTCCTCGCGGTCCCGGCCAAAGGGCGGCTGCAGGAGAATGCCGAGGCGTTCTTCGCGCGTGCCGGGCTGACGCTGGCCAAGCCGCGCGGCGCGCGTGACTATCGCGGCACGATCGCCGGTCTCGACGGCGTCGAAATCGCCTACCTGTCCGCATCGGAAATCACCGGCCAGCTTGCGGCCGGCGCCGTGCACCTCGGCGTGACGGGCGAGGACCTCGTCCGCGAAATGATTCCCGACGCCGACAAAAAGGTGATCCTCATCGACGGCCTGGGATTCGGCTATGCAAACGTCGTTGTCGCCGTACCGCAGGCCTGGATCGATGTCCGTGACATGGCCGATATCGACGACGTCGCAACGGCGTTCCGTCAACACCACGGCCGCAAGATGCGGGTTGCGACCAAGTACATTAACCTGACGCGGGATTTCTTCTCCGCGCACGGCATCATCGACT
>DASSYU010000050.1:0-2349 GCA_035703125.1 Pseudolabrys sp.
TGGCCTTCGCCTCCGGGGCACTGGCCGACGAAGTACCGGCGGTGCTCACAGAAATTGTCGCGCCACGGATAAGAGTAGTTGCCGGGCGCGGACTCGTTGAAGACCAGCGGCCTGCCGTTCACTTTGCATGAATAGGGTTGGTCCTTCCGGCGCGGGCTGCGCACTGATCGGCCGGTGAAATCGCAGTCGCCCCAGTTGTTGAATGACTGTGAATTTGCAAAAGCCGGTGCGGTCTTGAGTGGGAAACGAAGGCGAGCATAGACGGTGTAGTCGCCGCGGCCGCCGGTATCTTTCTTCAGCCCGGTGTTGGGAATGATGAAGCCGGGGCTGAAATAGGTGAAGTCCTTCGAGGTTTCGGCGGGACGGTCCAGTGCAAGCGCCTCGGGTTTTTCCAATGCCGGCGCCGGCGCTCCGCCGGCAAGCTTGAGCGCGCGCAGGAAGCGATCCATGACGCGGTCGGCCTGCTTGCAGGTGAGAATCTTCGAGCGCGGCCGCGTGTCCAGACAGTAGATCGCAGCGACATAGGTGCCGCCGTAACGCTCGAAGCTGTAGCGGATGTATGACTCGTGCAGGTAGCGGCGGATGCCGGGGTATTCGTCCTGAAGAGATTTCACGAGCTCGCCGTCGGGCATTGCCGGGCCGTCGAGCTCGTAGGTCATGGCGAGGCCCGAGAACAAGACGTAGACCGGCTCGGCGTAGCGGATGTCGGAAAGCTCCCGAACATCGGCAAGCGTCAGTGCGAAGGCGGAGTCATAGCCGGCCGGGCCAGTCACGAAAAACTTTGTCGGCCGAAATCCCGATCGCATGAAACGATCGGCATTCTCGACGGTCTTCTCCGGAGGCGGCTCGGGATTAGCCGCGCGGTCCTTGATGAAAGCATCGGCGTCGTAAGGCAGCAGCACAGGTACGGAGCTGCCGTCGATTCTCGGGAAGCTGATGCCTGCCGCCGCGTTGAGCTTGGCGAAAGCCTCGGCCGGCGTGTCCGCCGGTCTGTCGACGATGCTCGCGGCCGCGGCATCCCAGTCGACCTTTGCGACTGAGATACGCGGGCTCTTCAGCTCCTGTGCGGACGCCGCGCCGGCAAAGAGCAGCGCTAGGCCAACGAGAATGACACGCTTCAATCCGTTTCCCTCGCTCTACCCCGTCAGCCAAGGGTTAACATCTGGAGCGGAAGTTAAAGGCATCGAACTCCGGCATACAAGGGCTGCTTTCCGGTGTAGGGTGCGCCGCAATGTCCAGCCGGCGTACCGACGACGGGAGATGAATGGAAATGACGGTGCGTGAAGCCAATCTGACTGCGGCCGCTAGCGCGGATCGTGAACCCGAGATGATCGAAAGTGGCGGTACCGCGTGCCTGCATCTGACGCTTGCCACCACCGACTACGACCACGTGCGCGATCTTGTGAATGGGGTTATCCGCCCCGAGGGCATTGCCCTGACCGCCTTCGTGCTTCCGGTCGAAGAAGTTTTCTACAGGTTTATTAAAAACCGGGAGTGGGACATCTCGGAAATGTCCTTCGGCAAGTTCATCGGCTTTGCCTCGCAGGGCAACTCGCCCTTCGTCGGAATTCCGGTTTTTCCATCACGCGTTTTCCGGCATTCGGCATTCTACGTGCGCGCTGACCGGGGCATCGGAACGCCGAAGGATCTTGAAGGCAAGCGCGTCGGCATTCCGGAATGGGCACAAACTGCCGGCATCTATGCGCGCGGCTTCCTCGCGGAAACAGCCGGCGTCGACTTGCGCAAGATTCGTTGGGTACAAGCCGGCATGAGCCAAGCGGGTAGGGAGGAAAAAGTCGAGTTCACGCTTCCGGCCGGAATTCACTATGAGCAGCGGCGAGACACCAGTATTTCCGCCATGTTGCTGTCTGGCGAAGTCGATGCGGCAATTTCGGCGCGCGTGCCTGATGCGTTTGAAAAAGGCGGCGGAAAGATCGTGCGGCTCTATCCGGAATACCGTAGCGAGGAAGCGCGCTACCACGCGGCGACCGGCATTTTCCCGATCATGCACGTGATCGCGATGCGTCGTGCTGTATTCGACCGCTATCCGTGGGTGGCGATGAACCTGTTCAAGGCCTTCGATGAGGCCAAGCAACGAAGCCTTGACCGCGTGCGGGATTTGACGGCATCACGGATTCCGGTGCCTTGGTCCGCCGCAATCAGCAGCGAGTGGGGCAAGAACTTCGGCGATGACCCGTTTCCGTACGGACTTGAGGAAAACCGCAAGACGCTGGAAGCGTTCTGCCGTTTTGCCCACACGCAGGGGATCACGGCAAAACAACTTGCGCCGGATGATCTATTCCCGAAAGAAGTGCGCGCGCGCGTCCGCGTCTAGTCTTTGGCGCGTTC
>DASSYU010000135.1:0-6005 GCA_035703125.1 Pseudolabrys sp.
GACTACACCGTGCACGTTCTCAAGCGGCTGACCGGCTACGAAGGCGAAAGTGCGCCGCCGATGGGCACCGGCGAGCCGGAATTTCCGGAGCTTGCGGAAATCCTCAAGCATTTCGCCTCCCCCTTCCAGCACCGCCCGGCCTGCAATGGCCCGGTGTCGTGGAAGGATTGGCCGGCTGCACAGGCCGATATCGGCCTCGCCAAAGCAGCACTGCAGGACGCGAAGGCCGAGGACATCTTCATGACCTCGCCCTCTCCCGGCCAGATCGCGCGCTACCTCAAGAACAGCCACTACAAGACCGACGAGGAATACATCTACGCGCTTGCCGACGTGATGCGGCGCGAATACCAGGCGATCGTCGAGGCGGGCTTCATCCTCCAGCTCGATTGCCCCGACCTCGCGATGCTCCGGCACATGGTCTATCTCGACCTGCCGCTCGCCGACTACCGCAAGATCATCTCCGTCAATGTCGCCGCGCTCAACCACGCGGTGCGTGACCTGCCGCCCGAGCGCATGCGCATGCACGTGTGCTGGGGCTCGACCATGGCGCCACACCACACCGACGTCGAGATCAGGGACATCATCGACATCGTGCTCTCGGGCCGCCCCCATGCGGTTTCCTTCCCGGCGGCGAACGCGCGGCACGAGCACGAGTGGAAAGTCTGGCGCGACGTCAAGCTACCTGCCGGCAAGAAAATCATTCCAGGCGTGATCGATTCCACAACCAACGTCGTCGAGCATCCGGAAGTCGTGGCCGATCGCATCCTGAATTTCGCGAACGTGGCCGGGCGTGAGAATGTCATCGCCGGCGTCGACTGCGGCTTCGGTACTTTCGCAGGCCGCGTGCAGGTCGACACCAAGATCGTCTGGCTCAAGCTTCAGTCGCTGGTTGAAGGCGCGCGGCGGGCAAGCAAGCAGTTGTGGGCCAAAGCGGCTTGAGTCCGGTCCCTAGAACGGACTTCCAACCCGTTGCGTCAGCAAGGCAAAGGCAATGACCGCCAAGACAAGCAACGCGGCAACTGCAACAAAAAGTCGCTCCCGCCGGCTCGAAACAATCGCTTCATATTTTTCTTCGCCCATGGCGTCCCACCACGTTCTGCTGATTCCCGTTGAACGTCGAACGCGATGCCACACCTCCGGCGCCGGTATGTAAACTCACTAGTCAGTATACACTGCAGTTGCCTATCCTTTGCCAATGCCACGCTCAGCAGAAGCAACATGGCGGCGAATTATCGATGCGGCGTATCGCGCGTTTCGCCGCAGGGGCTACAGCCGGATCGGCGTCGACGATATTGCTGCTGCGGCCAGGGTGACGAAACGGACGTTGTACTACCACTTCAAGAGCAAAGATGCCCTTCTGGCTGCCGTGCTCGAAAGCCAGTACAACCACGTTGCCATCGGTTTCGACGCGTTGAACAAATCATCGTCGAATGATGCAGGGGCCATTATCGCGGGGATATTCACAGGGCTGACCGAATGGGCTTCGGGGCCGCGCTGGTCGGCATCGGGATTCACGCGCGTCGCGATGGAGCTTGCCGATTTGCCAGGCCATCCGGCCCGCGTGATCGCCAAGCGCCACAAGGCCCACATGGAGAAGCACCTTGCGACAATGTTTTCCGATTGCGGGGTCGCCGCCGCACGCGAGCTTGCGCGGGAAGTTTGGCTGCTCGCCGAAGGCGCCATGATCATGATTTTGATTCACGGCGACGTTCGCTATTCCGATGCTGCGGCGGCTGCCGCCAGAAAGTTGCTCGCGGCGTCGGGCCGGAAGCGGCGTGGAAAATAGACAAGCGGCATTGCCGGCGTCACGTTGCAAAAAGCTTCGACAGCAGATCGTTTGGCTGAAACTGCAATCGAAGGTGCACGGCGGCGAGCAACCCGCTATGGAGTAAGCGGCCTAAAATACACCGAAACGCATCTCACACCGCGGCAATTGCCTCGATCTCCAACAGGAAGTTTGGATTCGCCAACCCTCGCAACACACAAAGCGTGCTGGCCGGCGGATGGTCGCCGAAATAGTCCTGCAAGATCGAGCGTGCTTTTGGCACGTCATGCGGGTTGCAGATGTAGATCGTCACCTTCGTGACATCCTTGAGGCTGGCGCCACCGTCGGCCAGCGCAAGCTCCAGATTCTGCATCACCATCTTCGTCTGTGCCTCGAAGTCGTCCGGCGGCAAGACTTTTCCTGTGGGGTCGGCCGCGACCTGGCCCGCGCAGAAGACCAGCTTGCTGGCGCCCTGCGCGGTGACCACGTGCGAATAATTGGCAAACGGCTTGTGTGCCTTTGCCGAAGACTTCCGTGTCAATGTTGCCATGGCTTCCTCCTTTTCTGAATTGCGCGCGCCGGGCTAACCCCCGAACAGCCGCGCCGGTGTTTCCACCAGAATTTTCCGGCGCATCTGCTCATCAGACGTCCACGCGTGAAACAAGTCGAGCAAATGCCCGTCGTCGGGCATGACCTCGCCCGGAATCGACGGATGCGGCCAATCGGTGCCCCACATCAGCCGCTCCGGATTGGCGCGCAGCAGCGCGTCGTGGAACGGCCTGGCGTCCGGGTAATCAGGAAATCGATCGGAAAGCCGGTAGGCTGCCGAGAGCCTCACATGGGCATGCCCGTCTCCCACCAGCCGCAGCAAGGCCTGGAAATTCGGATCCTCGACGCCGCGCGCGGCGGGGATATTGAGCATGTGGTCGACGATGACCGGCATCTCTTTCGAAATGTCTCGAAGTCTTGCGGCCATTTCGCCCATCAGCCGCCAGTCGCAGAACACCTGCATGACCCAGCCGAGATCGCACATCGCAGCGCGGAACACCTCGAAAACATCGAGGCCGACGCCGCGAACATAGCCGGGCCTGCCCGCGTCCGAGAAAAGATGGAAACGAAGGCCGCGCATGCCGAGCCTGTGCCAGTCGCGCAGCGTTGCAGGCGCGACGCGCGTGTCGGTGATGGCGACACCGCGCAGCCGTTTCGGATAGCGATCAAGTGCGTCGAGCAGGACGCGATTGTCGAAGCCATGCGCATTGCCCTGCACCAGCACGCCACGCGCGAAGCCGAGATGGTCGAGCAAGGCGATGTAGCGCTCGACCGGCGCATCGGGTGGCGTGTAGCCGCGGCCCGGCGCAAATGGAAATCGATCGGCCGGCCCGAAAATATGCGCGTGCGAATCCCAGGCGCCGGACGGCGGTTTTTCGCGGGGCGCGCGCGGACGCGGCACCGGGCCGGCGACGGACGGCGGCTCTCGACCTGCGGCCATAGGCAAGGTCTAGCCCAGCCGGATATTGGCGTCCTTCACGACCTTGCTCCACCGCGCCATCTGCTCGTCGACGAAGCTGCCGAACTCCTGTGGCGTGGTCGGGCGGGTCTCGATGTTGAGCTGCTCGAATCGCGTCACGACATTCGGATCGCGCAGCGCGGCGTTGATCTCGGAATTGAGCTTCTGCACGATCGGCGCCGGCGTGCCGTGCGGCACGAAGACGCCGTTCCACTCATAGGCCTCGAAGCCCGGCAGCGTCGCCGACACGGGCGGGATATCCGGCAGGCTGTTGAGCTTGCCCTTTCCAGTATGCGCGATGGCTTTCACCTTGCCGCCCTGGATCAGACCCACCACCGAGGATCCGTTGGCAAAGAAAAATTTCACCTGCCCGGAGACCACATCGTTGAGCGCAAGCGCACCGCCTCGATAGGGCACGTGGCTGACCTTGACACCGGTCTGATGCCGGAACATCTCGAGCGACAGATGCTGCAGCGTGCCGTTTCCGGACGACGCCATGTCGATGCCGTCGGGCGCCGCCTTCGCCAGCGCAATGATGTCGGCAACCGTTTTCACCGGCACCGACGGCGTCACCACCAGGATGTTCGGCACCAGCGACACGAGCGCGACAGGGTCAAAGTCCTTTTTGTAATCGAAAGGCAGGTTCGAATAGAGCGACGCGTTGACGGAGAATGCGGTGGCATCGTGCAGCACGGTGTAGCCGTCCGGATCGGCTTTGGCGGCCACCCCTTCGGCGATCGTCCCACCGGCCCCACCGCGATTTTCAATGACGAATTGCTGACCGAACATTTCACCGAGCTTGCCGAAGACGATGCGTGCCGTGGTGTCGGCGCCGCCGGCCGGCGGATAGGGCACGATCACGCGCACCGGCCGGTTCGGCCAGGCGGTCTGCGCACCTGCTGTACGCACCAGGGGCGCTGATACAAGCCCCGCCAGCAGAACGCGCCGTGTCATGTTCATTTTAGCCATTATTTCCTCCCGACTTTTTCGCCAAGAACCTAGCACCACGCCGCACTGGCGGTCCCGCCCTTTCCTCGCCACAGGACTCGCCCCATATTCGAGGCAATGGCGAAATCCCCTCCGAAAAAGCCGAAGGACCCGGCCAAACCGACGCGCGCCAAGGCGGCGCGGCCGGACGACAAACCGACTCCGGATACGCTGGCGAAAATCCTCAATCCTGGAATCGGCCGCGGCACCGCGGGCATGGGGTCGGGCACGGGATTGCAGCAGCCGCCGGACAATTCATGGGACCGGCGCCGCGATTTTTCCGAGGCGCACAAGGCGCGCAAATCGACCCCAAAGGAATTCAACGAGGCGTCGCAGGCCGATTTCGAAGGGCCTCCGGTGACCGGTCTCGATCCCAGACTGGCCGAAGAGCTCGGCCTTTCCGACGAGGCAAAGTACCGCCTGCCGCGCGCCGACTTGCCGACGCAGCCCGGCGGTTTCGCCGGCATGGCCAGCCAGCAGTCCCTGGAAAGGCTCCTTCGCGAAGGCCGTCCGGAATTCTCCGCCATCCCATGGACGCCGCACCGCCCTCCACGTCCGGAGAAATCGGAAGGCGGCAGGACGTTCGTCATCGCATCGGACTTCGAGGCCAAAGGCGATCAGCCGCAGGCGATCAAGGATCTGGTCGAGGGCGTCAAGCGCAGCGATCGCACGCAGGTTCTGCTCGGCGTCACCGGCTCGGGAAAAACCTTCACGATGGCGAAGGTAATCGAGGCGACGCAGCGCCCTGCCCTCATCCTCGCGCCCAACAAGACGCTCGCTGCCCAGCTCTATGGGGAGTTCAAGTCGTTCTTCCCCGACAATGCGGTCGAGTATTTCGTCTCCTACTATGACTACTACCAGCCGGAAGCCTACGTTCCGCGCACCGACACATACATCGAGAAAGAATCCTCGATCAACGAGCAGATCGACCGCATGCGCCACTCGGCAACGCGCGCGCTGCTCGAGCGCGACGACGTCATCATCGTCGCATCGGTATCGTGCATCTACGGCATCGGCTCGGTGGAGACCTATTCGGCGATGACCTTCACGCTGAAGCGAGGCGGCAAAATCGACCAGCGCCAGCTGCTCGCCGATCTGGTCGCACTGCAATACAAGCGCACGCAGGGGGATTTTTACCGCGGCTCATTCCGCGTGCGCGGCGACACTGTCGACATCTTCCCGGCACACTACGAAGACCGCGCCTGGCGCATTCATTTGTTCGACGACGAGATCGAGAAGATCGAGGAGATGGACCCACTTACCGGTCAGAAGACCGACGAGCTGGAATTCGTGAAGATCTACGCCAATTCGCACTATGTCACGCCGCGCCCGACGCTGATCCAGGCCATCGCCGGCATCAAGCACGAGTTGCGGCAGCGTCTCGATCAGCTTACCGCCGCCGGCCGCCTGCTGGAGGCGCAACGGCTCGAGCAGCGCACCATCTTCGACCTGGAAATGATGGAAGCGACCGGCGCTTGTGCCGGCATCGAAAACTATTCGCGCTATCTCACCGGCCGCAAGCCGGGCGAGCCGCCGCCGACGCTGTTCGAATATGTGCCCGACAACGCGCTGGTGTTCTGCGACGAAAGCCACGTCACGGTCCCTCAGCTCGGCGGCATGTTCCGCGGCGACTTCCGCCGCAAGGCGACGCTCGCCGAATACGGTTTCCGCCTGCCCTCCTGCATGGACAACCGGCCGCTGCGGTTCGAGGAATGGGACGCCATGCGTCCGCAGAGTGTCGCGGTT
>DASSYU010000158.1:0-3129 GCA_035703125.1 Pseudolabrys sp.
CCGCGCTCGCGCGGAGAAACAATGTCGGCGATGATCGTTTGGGCGAGCGCCATCAGCCCGCCGCCACCGAGGCCCTGAAACGCGCGCGCAAGCACCAGCGCGGACATGGTAGGGGCCAGCGCACATGCAACCGAACCAGTCACGAAAATGACGATCGCGGTGAGCATGACAACGCGGCGACCGTGGATGTCCGCAAGCTTGCCGTAAAGCGGTGTCACCGCCGTTCCAGTGAGAAGATAGGCCGTCACAACCCAGGACAGATCCTCAAGATTGCCGAAATGCCGCCCAATCGTCGGCAGCGCTGTCGCGACGATTGTCTGGTCGAGGGCCCCGAGAAACATCGCCAGCATGATGCCGAGGACGATCGCCCTGACTTCCGGGTGAGTCAGCGCGCGCAACTCAGTTTGGGAGTCTGCCTTTGTTGGTCGCGGTCTGGATTTCGGCTTTGCTGAGGTCATAATTGGATTCGAGAAACTTAATGTCTACCAACCCGCTCAATGCCCCGCCAGCTATCCCAAAGCAAGACGCGGCAGCGCGGGGGTGCTATGTGCGGAAATAACATGAGGCGACAAGCACCCCGTCGGCCACAGGAACTCCTTTTGCGCTTATTGCCCTTACTGCTCGTTGTTCTTTTTGCCGTCGCGCCCGCGAGTGCCCGCGACATGCTTGCACCCGGTTTTGTTTATCTGCGCGATATTGATTCGAGCATCACCCAGGACATTCGATACGCAACCCGTGACAATTTCACCGGCCATCCTCTTCCCGGCTACAGTGCGCCCGAATGCGTGCTGCGGCGCGAAGTAGCGGAAGCGCTCAAACAGGTTCAGGCGGACTTGGCACGGCAAAACCTCGGCCTGAAAGTCTATGATTGCTACCGGCCAATCAGGGCTTCCCGCGCCATGACCGCGTGGGCCCATGACGCAAGCGATGACACGGCGACGAGGCGTTTTTACCCGGCATTGCATAAGCGCAACCTATTCGCGCTCGGCTTTATCGCGACAAGATCGAGACATTCAACCGGCACCGCGATCGACGTCACACTTGTCAGATTGCCGGTCGCGCGCGCACCTCGTTTTGACCCAACCGCACGGTATGGTCCCTGCACAGGCCCGGCGGACCTAAGGGCGCCGGACAACAGTGTCGACATGGGGACGAGCTTTGACTGCTTCGACACAAGGAGCTACGGGACAAATATGTCAATTGCGCCGGAGCAACGGCAGTGGCGCCTTGTGTTGCAATCGGCGATGCGCCGGCACGGCTTTGCCAACTACTTCCGCGAATGGTGGCACTATTCGTTCTACGGCGCACCTGAGCCGCGTGCCTATGATTTTTCAATTACGCCCCGGGGGCGATGAGGAGCCGGACTAGAGAGCGCCGCCCCGCCGATTTTATGACGGACGGCGCGCGCCTTTCGGCCACTTACCCGGCCAACTGACGATGTATTCTTCCAGCCTGTCATCGGGCACGTCCGCTTCGCTGGCCGTCACGCGGCCGCGCACCGACACGCCGGCACGATGCACTGTCTTCGGATCCCCAGACACCAGCGGATGCCACCACGCAAGATCCTTGCCTTCCGCAACCAGACGATAAGCGCATGTCGGCGGCAACCACTTGAGGCGGCGCACATTGCGCGGTGTCAGCCGAACGCAGTCCTTCACCTTGGACTGACGATGCGCATAGTCGCGACAGCGGCAACTCTCGCCATCGAGCAATTTGCAACCGACGTCGGTAAACACGGTCGCGTTGGTATCCTCGTCGATCAGCTTGTTCAGGCAGCATCGGGCGCAGCCATCGCACAGGCTCTCCCATTCGGCGCGCGTCATCTCCGACATTGCCTTGCGGCGCCAGAATGGAGCTTGCGGATCAGGCATAAAGGGAATCTCTCGATGAGGTCCGGTTGTACCTGTTCACAGGCATCCCGTCACGGCGTCGTGCCGCAGGCTCATTTCGGCCACTTTTCACGGTATTTCTTCGTTCACCTTAGTTCCAGCCGGGCGGAACCGTGGCATTGGCCGTGGGTTGGCTGATCGGCTAAAATTGGTTGATCCGCCGTCCGGCCGGCATCCTTTCAAGAGCAGCACGCCTTGCGCGACCTATTTCCCGAGCACTGGAAGCGAAGCATCAAGCGGTTCCTGCTCGGGCTGGATGCGTGGATAGACTTCAGCCTGTTCCGTAGCGCATCTGGCGCCCGCGAATCCTACGAGCGTTTTTCGACATTCATGGACCGCTTCCACGTCTCAGGGTGGCGGCGTTGGCTCAATGAATTGTTTTCGGAAGGCGCTACTTTAGGTGCGTTTGGACTGGTCGTGCTGCTGGCGCTCGCCATACCGGCATTCCGTGAAACCTCCGACGACGACTGGCTGAAGAAATCGGAATTGGCCGTCACATTTCTCGACCGCTATGGCAACGAAGTCGGCTCACGTGGAATTCGGCACAACGATTCGATTCCGCTCGATCAATTTCCCGACCATCTGGTCAAGGCAGTGCTATCGACGGAAGACCGCCGCTTCTACGAGCATTTCGGAATCGACCTCCCCGGCACCGCGCGCGCGCTGGTCGCCAATACGAAAGCGGGAAGCGTTGTGCAGGGCGGCTCCTCGATCACCCAGCAGCTCGCCAAAAACCTGTTTCTCAGCAATGAACGAACGCTCGAGCGCAAGGTCAAGGAAGCCTTCCTTGCGATGTGGCTGGAAGCGCG
The DNA here is from genome assembly GCA_035703125.1 of Pseudolabrys sp. Taxonomy (GTDB): domain Bacteria; phylum Pseudomonadota; class Alphaproteobacteria; order Rhizobiales; family Xanthobacteraceae; genus Pseudolabrys. Next base: position 2,699 of record DASSYU010000158.1, read on the forward strand.
GCTGACCAAGAATGAGATCCTCAAGCTCTATCTCGACCGCGCCTACATGGGTGGTGGCGCGTTCGGCGTAGACGCAGCGGCCCAGTATTATTTCAACAAGTCGGCGCGCGACGTGAACCTCTCCGAAGCTGCGATGCTTGCGGGCTTATTCAAAGCCCCCACCAGGTTTGCGCCGCACATCAATCTGCCGGCCGCCCGCGCGCGAGCCAACGTCGTGCTCGACAATCTTGTCGAAGCCAACATGATGACGGAAGGCCAGGTCTTCGGCGCCCGTCGCCACCCGGCCACGCCCGTCGATCGCCGTGATGATCGCGCGCCAAACTACTATCTCGACTGGGCTTTTGACGAGATGAAGAAGCTCGCCGACACATTTCCGAAATCGATGACGGAACGCGTGTTCGTGGTGCGCACGGCCCTTGATACGAGCCTGC
>DASSYU010000187.1:0-3785 GCA_035703125.1 Pseudolabrys sp.
ATGTCGCTATAGGTCCAGCGATCGGGTGCGGTAAGTGCTTCGTTCAGCACGGCCCTGAGCTGACGATAGACCCGAAGATAACCCCAGACCTTCTTCATCGTCTCCCAGCCGTAGCGAGGATAAAATATCAGTGGATTTTCAATCTTCGTTCCGAAACGGCGATCGCGGCGAAATTTGAGACGGAAGGCACCGCCTTCGAGCGGGTGCACTCCCTCGAACAGGATCATCAAGTAGAACCACAGTATGGTCGAAAGGGTCGTGCCGGGCCGGCCGAGCTTGCAGGCCGCGGAGCGGCGCAAGATCGTGCACACGTGCTCAGGTGTATAGAAGGCTGACCAGGCCGCACGGTAGGCGTCCTCCCATTCCGCATCGCTCATGGCGGAGTGATGCGAAACGCGGTGATTGAGATCGTACTTGTTCATGTCTGGATCCATCCAAATGCCTTTCTGCAAGAGCACCTTGTGATCCTCGGATCCGGGTAACGGGGTGAGAAAGAAAAATTCCAGGATATCGAGCGGCAATTCACGCTTGATGATCTCGATGTCGCGGGCGATCGATTCCTTCGTGTCGGCAGGAAAACCAAGAATATAGCCGGCGTAGGTAATCGCGCCGTGATCGCGCCACTTCTGCAGCATCTCGCGGTACTCGGTGATCTTGTTTTGCCGCTTCTTGGCTGCAATGAGATTGTCGGGGTTGATGTTCTCAAGTCCGATGAAAACGCGGCGCACGCCAGCCTGCGACGCTTTTTCGATGAAATTCGGAATCTTGTGGCAGAGGGTGTCGACCTGGATTGTAAAGCCAAGGCCGGGAAACTCGGTCTTGCGCAAATGAATGAGGCGGTCGAACAGCAGTTCCCAATCGCGATTACGCGCGAAATTGTCATCCGTTATGAAGAAACGTTTGATGCCTTGCGCGTGATTCTCGCGAATGATCTTTTCGAGATCGTCGGGCGTGCGAAACCGGCTCTTGCGGCCTTGCACGTTGATGATGGTGCAAAACGAGCACTGATAAGGGCAGCCTCGCCCGAGGTCGATGCTGGACAGAGATCCCGAGGTCCTCCGCACGTGCTTCAGCGGCAGGAATGGCGGCGGCTCGCCGGTCAGGGCCGGCAGCTTATCCATGTAATTGTAAAGAGGCTTGAGCTTTTCGTTCCACGCATCCTGCAAAACCTCATCAAGCCGCCCCTCTTCGCATTCGCCGGCGAAGAATGAAATTCCCATCGCTTGGGCAGCGGCAATGTCAGCGGGCAGTTGGGGCAGCATTGCGATGCAGCCCGAAATGTGGAAGCCACCGATACAAACCGGCAGGCCGGCGGCGAGAAATGGGCGGGCGAGGTCGACCGAACGTGGAAATTGGTTCGATTGCACGCCGACCAAGCCGATCAATGCACGGCCACCTTGTTTGCGGATCATGCTAACGATGCGATCAGGCCGCACGCGCCTGTTGGTTTCATCGAAGGTGTGCAGCCGGATTTCAACATTTGGCCCCAATACCTCGCGCCGGCGCGCATCTTCAGCAAGCGCGTTCAGGCAGGCCAAAGTATTGGAAGGGATAGCAGAGCGGATCCATTGGATAGGGTAGCCGTCGTCGTCGTAGTGCGACGGCTTGATCATCACAAAGTGCAATACGTTCGCTTGCGAGTCGCCCCTGGAAGCCAACATCTCACTACCGCCCACGCTGCTGCTGCAACGTACCACACAAGAGCGGCCCTCAATCGCGCTTTTTTTGCAGCTTGGCCAGCAGCAATTTGAAGCACTGCTAACGCGAGCAAATCCAAGGAAAAACCTAAGCTGCCGTGAAGACAGGCTTAGGCTGACAGATCCTCTCCCGCGCTCCCCCGAAAGTCGACCGTCGCCACCTTCATTGGGATCGTGATTTCGCAGCGTATGCCTTGCGGCTGGAAGATGAGCCGCGTTTCGCCAGCGAGTTCGGCCGCGATACTTCCTTTGATCAGCTTGGTTCCAAAGCCGTGCTGCTCGGGCGCGACGACATTTGGTCCGCCTAGCTCGATCCACTCGATCCGCAGGCAGGGTCCGCCATTTTCTGCGCGGACCGGGCGCCATTGGACTTCGACGCGCCCGCTGGGCACCGACAACGCGCCATATTTCGCGGCATTCGTAGTCAGCTCGTGCACGGCCATCGCCAGCGTCAACACGGCACGGGGGCGCAAGACAACATCCTCGCCACGAAGGACGACACGATCGGGAGTAGTGCCGGCATAAGGTGCAAGACTGCCGGACAAGAGCTCACGCAGATCCGCGCTTTCCCAATGATGCATGGTGAGCTGATCGTGGGCTTTCGACAGTGCGATCAGTCTGCCTTCGAAGCGCTCACGGAAGGCAGCTGGCGTCGTCGCGCCGCGCGCGGTCTGGGTCGCCAGCGATTGCACCGTTGCGAGGGTGTTCTTCACACGATGGTTCAGCTCATCCATCAGCAATCGCTGCCGCTGCTCCGCCGCCTTGCGCTCGGTGATGTCCTGAACGACGCGGACAACATAGAGCAGCCTTTCGTTCGCATCGCGGACCGGCGATGAGCGCACCGAAATCCAGATCACTCTCCCGTCACGCCGAATGAATCTCTTTTCGATCGAATAAAAATCGAGTTCGCCCGCAACCTGTTTGCGGAATGCCTGGCGATCCGGGTCGGCATCGTCAGGATGCGTATGAGTGAACAGCATGTTTGCAAGAAGGTGCTCGCGGCTGAACCCGGTGATCGCACAAATTGCTTCATTGACGCGAAGAAAGCGGCCATCGGGAGCGATTTCGGATATTCCGATTGCGGCATGCTCGTAGGTCGCGGCAAATCGCTGCTCCTGCTCGAGCTCCTGCAATCGCGACCGCTCGAGGGCGTTATCCATTCGTTTGCGTTCAGTGATGTCGAGAAAACAATTCACCACGCCGACGACATTGCCTTTTGCGTCGCGCAGCGGGTCAATGTTGACGGACACGATGAGGCTCGAGCCATCGGGGCGCTCGACGATCCGTTCCACGTCACGGACCGACTTACCGGTTGCCAGCACCTCGGAGACCATGGACCGCCGGACGGGCGATCCATCGAGCTCAAAAAAAAGAGAATCTTGGCTGAATTCGTCGTGCGTCTGCCCGGGCTGTGGCGCGCGGCCCCAAACGGCCACCGCGTGACGATTGTATTGAAGGATGGTGCCCCGCGCGTCGCAGATAAACGTCGCGATTGGCAGAAGATCGAGAAGACCGTCGGACACGCGCAACATCACGCTCAGCGCCGATTGGATCGGCCGCTTGGTGACAGGGGTGGAGTTTCCCGAATCCACCATCCGCACGCCTCCGCGTGGACGTATTACCCCGACCCCCGTCGCAACGATCAGTGCGAATACTGGTTTGTCAATGGTCTGACCGCGGACGTTCCAAAAAATCCGGTCAGAGCGTGATCTTCTTGGTTGTCTGATTGACTGACGCACGCCCCATCCAATGATCGATGAAGGCGGCAAGCCAATTGCGAGAAGCATGATCGTGGACCGCACGGTCGGCAATGTGCTCGTGGCGCTGCTTCGCACCTGGTAATTCCATACGATGCGCACCACGAACGAGCCATCGATACATCATGGCATGCGTCACTTCAGGGTGGAATTGCAGCGCATAGCAAGTGTCTAGGCGGAAGGCCTGGACCGAAAAAGCGTCACCTTCCGCCAGGAGCTCACTGCCGGATGGTAAATCGAAACCTTCACGATGCCATTGGTAGACGTGGTCCGGCCATTCGTCACAGATCTTCCTTCCGGCGTCGGTCGGACGGATCGGATAGTAGCCGAC
>DASSYU010000345.1:0-8644 GCA_035703125.1 Pseudolabrys sp.
CTGTGCCTGCGCGCCTGCGTCAGGCGCATGTCCACCAAGCACGGCGGCAAAGGCGGATCGGTCGTGATGCTGTCGTCGATGGCGGCCCCGCTGGGCGGTGCCAATGAGTGTGTGTGGTATGCGGCTGCCAAAGCAGGGGTCGATTCCATGGTAATCGGTGTGTCGCGAGAGGTCGCCAAGGAGGGAATGCGCGTCAATGCGATAACGCCGGGCGTGATCGATACCGACATTCAGCCGCCCGGGCGGGTCGAGCGCGTGACGCCCATGCTTCCGATGGGCAGGGCGGGGCAGGCGGACGAAGTTGCGGAAGCGGTACTCTTCCTGCTTTCGGACGGCGCCTCCTATATCAACGGTGCAAACTTGCGCGTGTCTGGTGCGCGCTGAGCCACCTTGCGCTGGGCGATTGGCCGCCTATGATCGCCGCCGAAATTCCATCCGATAACGACACAATCGTATTCCAGGGAGTGAAACATGGTCGCGGCAGTGCGCGTACACAAACCGGGCGGTCCTGAGGCGTTGACGTACGAAGACGTTCAGATCGCCGCACCCGGCCAGGGCCAGATCAAGATCAAGCAGCACGCCTGCGGCGTCAATTTCATCGATGCTTATTTCCGCATGGGCATGTACCCATCACCGGTCGGGCTGCCGTTCATCGCCGGCAACGAGAGCGCCGGCGAAGTCATGGCGGTGGGTCCAGGCGTCACCGATATCAAGGTCGGCGACCGCGTCGCCTTCGTTGGCCCGTTGGGTGGCTACGCGGGCGAACGGCTGGTGCCAGCCGATCGCGCGGTCAAATTGCCCGTCAATATTTCGTACGAGCAGGCGGCCGGCATGATGCTCAAGGGCATGACCGTGCAGTATCTGCTCAATCGCACCTACAAGGTCGAGAAGGGCACCGTCTGCCTCATCCACGCGGCCGCCGGTGGCGTCGGGCTGATCGCCTGCCAATGGGCCAATCATCTTGGCGCGACTGTCATCGGCACCGTCGGCTCGAAAGAGAAGGCCGAACTAGCCAAGAAGAATGGCTGCCATCACACAATCCTTTACCGCGACGAAGACTTTGTCGCGAAAGTGAAGGAGATCACGAGCGGCAAGCTCTGCGATGTGGTCTATGACGGCATCGGCAAGACGACGTTCCCGGCCTCGCTCGACTGCCTGCGCCCGCTTGGCTACTTCGTCAGCTTCGGCAGCGCGTCAGGGCAGATCGATGCGTTCAACATCAATATTCTGCAGACCAAGGGCTCGCTGTTCGCAACCAGGCCGACGCTTAACAATTACGTCGCCAAGCGCGACGATCTGGTCGCGACCGCAGCCGACCTGTTCAAGGTCGTTGGCTCCGGCGCGGTGAAGATTCCGATCAACCAGAAATATCCGCTCAAGGACGCCGCTAGGGCGCATAAGGAAATGGAAGGGCGCGACACGACCGGCTCAACCATTTTGATGCCATAGGCCTGCCAGATGCGATTGGGTGCGGCGGCGGTGACAATCCTCATCGCCGCTGCGCCTTTTTCACATGCGTCTGCTGTTGATGATGCCGAAGCGTTGGTGCAGACCGGCGTGACCGAAGAGGAACGTGCTACGCTCGCTCAATGGCTGAAGAATCAGCAGTGAGCGGCGACACCAGGGTCTGGGGCCTTTTCGCCACATTCGTCCTTGGCGCGACCGCGCTTTTCGCCGGCCAGCTCGCGGGCATGGCGGCGCTCGTCGGCTGGTACGGATTCGATCTGCGGAATGTCCCTGTGCTGAGCCAGCACGGCGGTGCCATCATCGTGTTCATCTTTGTATCGACGCCCGTACAAGTCGCGATCCTTGCGCTAGCGGCTACCTACAAAGGCAACATTGCCGATTATCTCGGTTTCAAGCTGCCGCGCCGCGGCGAAGTGGTGCTGTGCCTGGCAATTCTGGCCGCGATGATCGCAGTCGGCAATGCCATGAGCTGGCTGGCGGGCCGGAGCGTCGTCGATCGCTTCCAGACCGACATCTATCAGGCCGCCAATAGTGTCGACCAGCTGCCATTGCTGCTTGCGGCGGTTGTGATTCTCATTCCGATCGGCGAGGAGACTTTGTTCCGCGGTTTCCTGATCCGCGGCTGGCTGCGTTCGCGCCGCTCGGCCTGGCCCGTCATCTTTGTCACGGCGGCGCTGTTCGCGATTATTCACATCCAATACGACTGGTTCCTGATCGGGCAGGTTTTTGCTTTCGGCGTGCTGTTCGGCTGGGCGCGATGGGCGACCGGCTCAACCCTCCTGACCATGATGCTGCATGCCGTGGTCAACCTGGAAGGCATGCTTGAAACGTTTTTGAGCCTCAGCAGCTGACCGGCCGGATCAGAGCAACGAGGCGATTTTCGCAACGGCGGGATGGTGTTTGATGCCCGCCGGCAGGCGCGGCAAACCTACGACTCCGACCGATCCGGCGAAGCGCGTAATGCTTGCAACCGTGTCGGCGAGTTCGACCGTGTCCCGCTCGCTTTCAGACACGACAATTGCCGCGATCGACAGTTTGCGCTGCGCGATGACGTCGAGCGCGGTCAATGTGTGGCTGATGGTCCCGAGATAGCCGCCGACGACCAGCAGCAGCGGAATATCCAGCGCCGACATCCAGTCGAGCACCGTGCGCTGCCCTTCGAGGGGAACCATGATGCCGCCCACGCCTTCGATGAAAAGCGGCCCCTTCGCGCCGTCGATAGCCGCGCGGCTGAATTTGACCAACTCGTCGAAGTCGACGCGGCGTCCTTCGCGTGCCGCGGCAAGATCGGGCGACAATGGCGCGCGGAAGCGCCAGGGTGCGATTTGATTTACCTCGTCGGCGGTCACCTGCCGTCCGAGCGCATCCAGCAACACCGCGGGATCGCTGGTATCTACTACTGATGAGTCGTAACCGCTTACGACAGGCTTGAGGGCCGCCACGGGCTGGTTGGACTCGCGCAAGTATCGAATGAGCGCGGCGGTCACGAAGGTCTTGCCGATATCGGTGCCAGTCGAGGTGACGAAGTAGGCGGCCACGGCTAAGCCAACCACCTGTCGCGTACGATATCGGCGAGCCGCGCAATCTCGTCGTCCGGGTGCTGCGCCGTGAATGTCAGGCGCAGGCGCGCAGTGCCCGCGGGCACCGTCGGCGGGCGAATTGCGACGACCATAAAGCCCTCGTCTTCCAAAGCGCGTGAAGCGGACAAAGCCGCCTCTTCGTCGCCGATGACGACAGGGACGATCGAGCTTTGCGCTTCGCCAAGTCCGGCACGGCGCGTAAACGCCTTTGCTTTTGCGACGGGCAGGGCCGCATAGGCCGGCTCTCGCTCGATCAGGTCGAGAGCCGCGATTGCCGCCGCAACGCTCGCCGGCGGCAGGCCAGTCGAATAGATCAGTGTGCGCGCGCGGTTGCGCATGAGCTCGATGACGGACTCTGACGCGCAAAGATAGCCGCCATAGGAACCGATAGCCTTCGACAGGGTCCCCATTTGCAGTGGAACGGCGATGTGCGAATTTTCCGAAAAGCTCGACCCGCGTCCGCCGCCGAGCACGCCGATACCATGCGCGTCATCGGACATCAGCCAGGCGTCATATTGTTCGGCAAGCGCGAGCAGATCTTCGAGCGGGGCGATATCGCCGTCCATGGAAAAGACGCCGTCGGTGACGATGAGGGCGCGGTCGTGCTGCGTGCGATGCGCGTCCAGCAGCGCGCGGGCATGATCGACATCGTTGTGGCGGAAGATCTTGACCTGTCCGCGCGACAACTGCGCACCGGCGTAGATGCAGGCATGCGAAAATTCATCCAGCAGCACGAGACCATCGCTGCCGATGAGCGCCGGAATGATACCGGTGTTGGCAAGATAGCCGGAGCCGAAAACGCAGGCTGCCTCGGTGCGCTTGATTTCGGCCAGGCGTGCTTCCAGCTTCGCATAGAGCGGATGATTGCCGGTCACCAGCCGCGATGCTCCCGACCCGGCGCCATATTCCTCGATCGCGGCGATGGCCGCCTGCTTGATCGCGGGATGCTGGGTGAGATTGAGGTAGTCATTGCAGGAAAAAGACAGCAGCCGGCGGCCGTCCCGATCGACCCAAATTCCGTCCTCGCGCAGCGTTTCGCTCAGCGATCGGTAGAGGCGCCGTTCCCTGAGCGATGCGAGCTTGTCTTGCGCGTAGGCGTCGAGCGAGTGCATCAGTAATCTTGCCAGGTCATGGATCAGATGCTTAGCACGAATGGGGCAGGGAAACGTCAAATGGCGGGGCGGAGCAGCAAAACCGGCGTGACGCCCGGGTGGTATGACCCGGAGCTGCCGCATGTCTGGCTGCCTTACGCCCAGATGAAAACCGTGTCGCCGCCATTGCCGGTCGTGCGGACGCAAGGCGCCCGCATTTTTCTTGCCGACGGGCGCGAACTGATCGACGGCATTGCGAGCTGGTGGACGGCCTGCCACGGCTACAATCACCCGCATATCCGGCAAGCAGTCGAGACGCAGCTCGCGTCGATGCCGCACGTGATGTTCGGCGGTCTCGTGCACGAGCAGGCGCTACGGCTTGCCCGGCGGCTTGCCCGGCTGCTCCCGGGCAGCCTGGAGCGGGTATTTTTCTCCGACTCCGGATCGGTCGCGGTCGAGGTCGCCTTGAAGATGGCGGCGCAATATTGGATCAACCGCGGAGCGCGCGGCAAAAAACACTTTGTCGCTTTTCACGGGGCATATCACGGCGACACGCTTGGGGCGATGTCCGTCAGCGATCTGGACACCGGCATGCACGCCAGTCTTGCCGGCGTTCTGCCTGGGCACCACATCGTCGACTTGCCGGATAATCCTGCCACGGCCACTGCGCTCGACAGATTGCTGAGAAGCGGCACGGTCGCCGCCATTGTTGTCGAGCCGCTGGTGCAGGGAGCCGGGGGCATGAAATTTCATGATGCCGGCATGCTTCGTCAGCTGCGAGCGCTCGCGGACGAGCATGACGTGCTGCTGATTTTTGACGAGGTGTTCACCGGCTTTGGGCGCACTGGGACCATGTTCGCCTGCGAGCAGGCCGGCGTTGCACCTGACATCATCGCGCTTTCGAAAGCGCTAACCGGCGGCACGCTTCCGCTTGCGGCCACCGTCGCGAGCGCAAAAGTCTTCGATGCCTTCTGGTCGAATGATCCGGAGAAGGCATTGATGCACGGGCCGACCTACATGGCGAACGCGCTTGGCTGCGCGGCCGCGAATGCTTCGCTCGATCTGTTCGAGCGGGAACCGCGCCTGCGGCAGGTCGCGGATATTGCCGCCATGCTCGCCAGGGGTCTCGAGCCGTGCCGCGGCTTGAAGGGCGTCAAGGACGTTCGCGTCGTGGGCGGCATCGGAGTCGTGGAATTGGATCAAATCGGTAATCTCGATGCGCTCCGCAGCCGGTTTATTGAGCTCGGCGTATTCGTGCGGCCGATCGGCAATGTCATCTATCTCACGCCTGCCTTCACGATATCGGCGGATGAACTCGAGACGCTCATGAGTGTGGTGACTAAGGTCGTTCACGAACAGAAACATTGAAGAGGGAATGAATGTATGACGTACAGCGGATCGGTCATTGACACGCACCATCACATCTGGCTGCGCAAGGATGTGGGCTGGCTCGCCGACCCGCCGATACCGCGCATGTTCGGCGACTATTTCGGAATCCGCCGCGACTACCCCATCGAGGAGTTCATCAACGACATCAAACCTCAGGGGGTCACGAAATCGGTGCACGTGACCGCGATGTGGGGACCCAGCAAGGCTCTCGAAGAGACGCGCTGGCTGCAATCGGTGGCGGACAAGCACGGATTTCCTCAGGGCATCGTGTCGAATATCGACCTTGCCGATCCGGAGGCTGAGGCCGCGCTCAAGGCGCAGAAGCAGTTTCCGAACATGCGTGGGGTGCGGCAGATGCTTTATTGGGACACCGATCCGATCCAGCAAAGCGCGCCGCGCGCCGATTTCTGCAATTCACCGGACTTCCGGCGCGGCTTCGCACTTCTGGAAAAGCACGGCCTGCATTTTGAGCTGCAGGTCTATGCCGGGCAGGTCGCTTATGCCGTCGACCTCATCAGGGCCTTCCCGGGCGTCAAAATGATCCTGGTACACGCCGGCATGCTGACCGCGCGCACGCAGGCGGCTATCGACCAGTGGCGCGCGGCGCTCACGATGATGGCGGCTTTTCCCAACCTGCACGTGAAGATTTCCGGACTCGGCATGTACAGCAGCGGCATCACGCTGCCGCAGGCACGGCAGGTGATCCGTGATGTCATTCAGATTTTCGGGGTCGATCGGACGATTTACGGCAGCAACTTTCCGCTCGAAAAACTGCATGCAAGTTATGCCGATTTCTTCGGCGTCTATCGAACGGTCTTGTCGGAATATCCGGCAATTGACCAACGCAAGGTCTTTCATGACAATGCCGTGAGCTTTTACCGGCTCTAGTCCCCCGACATGGGGGGCTCCGCTGCCGTGAGAGGGGCGACTGTCATGCAATCACGCATTGCTCTGATATTGGCCGCGATCCTCTCTGTCATCGCATCACCGTCTTCTGCGCAGGACTATCCCAACCGGCCCGTGACCTTGGTCGTGCCGTGGCCGGCGGGCGGCACCACCGATATCGGAATGCGCGCGCTGGCCTCTGCCACCGAAAAATACCTCAAGCAGAAGATCGTCGTTGAAAACCGCCCTGGTGCCGGGGGCGTACTGGGTCCGCAGCAGGTCGCGCAGAACGCTGCGCCGGACGGCTACACTCTGGTGCAAATACCGATAACAGTCTTCCGCTTTCCTTTCATGCGCAAGACCAGCCTCGATCCGGCCACCGACTTTACGTACATCATTGGTGTCAGCGGTTACACGTTCGGCGTCGTGGTCCGCAATGACGCGCCCTGGAAAACATTCAAGGAGCTGATCGACTACGCACGCGCCAATCCCGGCAAGATAAACTATGGGACGCCGGGCGCCGGCACCAGCCTGCACATTACGATGGAGCAGATTGCAAAGCAGCAAGGTCTCAAATGGACACACCTGCCTTTCAAGGGCACGTCGGAAACGACCGGCGCCTTGCTCGGAGGGCATGTCGATGCTGCTGCGGACGCGACCGGCTGGGCGTCATTGGTCAATGCGGGTCAACTTCGGCTGCTGGTCCTGTGGACCGCCGCCCGCAGCAAGAACTGGCCCGATGCGCCGACATTGCGCGAAGTCGGGATCGACATGGTGTCAAACTCTCCGTTCGGCATAGCCGGGCCGAAGGGAATGGATCCCGCCGTCGTCAGGATCATCCATGACGCGTTCAAGAAGGGGGCGGAAGATCCTGTCTATCTCGAGGCGACGGCGAAGCTCGATCAGGAGCCGGCTTACATGAGCAGCGACGACTACCGCCGCTACGCCGCCGGGCAGCTCGTCGAGCAAAAGAAGCTGATCGAGGATCTCGGGCTCAAGCAGGAGTGAGGTCTTCAAAAGCCCGCCACGGTCCCGTGCAGGTCATACTCATCAGCGCGCTCGATTTTGACAGTCGCGATCTCGCCGACGCGGAGCGGCCGACGGCTCGCGGCAAAGACTGCGCCGTCGATCTCGGGCGCATCGGCCATTGAACGCCCTTTTGCGACCGTCGGCCCGACTTCGTCGATAATCACCTTCTGCCGGGTGCCGACCCTCCGCCTGAGCCTGCGTGCGGAAATCTTCTGCTGCGTCTGCATGAAGCGATGCCAGCGCTGCTCTTTAACCTCGTCGGGGACAGGCGCGGCGAGATCGTTCGCGACCGCGCCACGCACGGGCTCGTATTTGAAGCAGCCGACGCGATCGAGCGATGCCTGTTCCAGCCACTCGAGCAACATGTCGAAATCGGCATCGGTCTCGCCGGGAAACCCGACAATAAAGGTTGAGCGCAACGTGAGGTCCGGACAATCGCGGCGCCAGCGCTCGATGCGCTCCAGTGTCTTTTCCTGCGCCGCCGGACGCTTCATGTGCTTCAGCACCTCGGGTGAAGCATGCTGAAAGGGAATATCGAGATAGGGGAGAACCTTCCGCTCGGCTATTAGCGGAATGACCTCGTCGACATGCGGATAGGGATAGACATAGTGCAGCCGCACCCAGACGCCGAGCTCGCCGAGCGCCGCCGCCAGGTCGATGAATTTTGCACGCACCTCCCGGTCACGCCACTTGCTCGCGGCGTATTTGATGTCGAGCCCGTAGCCCGACGTATCCTGCGAGATGACCAGCAGCTCCTTCACACCGGCTTTCACCAGTTTCTCGGCTTCGCGCAGCACCTCGGCCGCCGGACGCGAGACCAGATCGCCGCGCAGGCGCGGAATGATGCAGAAGGTGCAGCGATTGTTGCAGCCTTCGGAAATTTTCAGATAGGCGTAGTGCCGCGGCGTTAGCTTGATGCCTTCTGGTGGCACCAGATCGAGAAACGGGTCGTGCATCGGTGGCAGTGCCTTGTGGACTGCCTGGACGACCGTTTCGTATTGTTGTGGGCCTGTGATGGCGAGGACATCTGGATAGGCGGACGAGATGCTCTCCGGTTCCGCACCCATGCAACCGGTGACGATGACCTTGCCGTTCTCCTTGAGCGCATTGCCGATGGCGGCAAGCGATTCCGCCTTGGCGCTATCGAGGAAGCCACAGGTGTTGACGATGACGAGATCCGAGCCCGCGTGCTCGCGCGCGAGC
>DASSYU010000334.1:0-2870 GCA_035703125.1 Pseudolabrys sp.
CGATGTCGTCCCAATAAACGAAAGACTCGCGGATGAGCGCCGCGCTCTCCGCATCGTTGGCTTCGAGATTGGCCAGCGTTTCGTCGGACAGCACCACGCCCCAGCCGAACGTGTCGTCCGGCCGATTGCGCTCGATGACGATAACCTCGTGCGCGGGGTCCCGCCGCTTGAGCGAGATCGCGAAGTAGAGGCCGCCGGGGCCGCCGCCGAGGCAAATCGCGCGCATTGCTCGATCCGATCGTTCAAATAAATTATTATAACCCTATAATGTCTAAGCTTAAAGTATTTTTCCGCAGAAATTTACGCTCCTCCCCTCCCATCGGGAGGAGCGTGAAAAACCCCGCTTTTACTGAGGCTTGCAGTCTTTGGCGTAACCGTCGGCGTGGTTTGCGAAGATTTTCATTGAGCCCGTGTGCCGGGGCCAAAGGTGAACGCTATCTGGGGTCAGATGCACTAGCCGCACCGACCTTGCGCGTTTTATTTTTTCTTTGATGGCCTCTTCCAGATTCCACGCTTTTGCATAAGTTCGACCTGTTTGTCGATCACATCACGCCTATACTCAGCGTGCTTTGGTGGCACTTTCTTCAAGTATCGATTTTTCGGGTAGATTGGTTTCTCGTAGATGATTTGCGCCAGTTCCGCACGCACATCCTTCATCCAATTGGTCACCTGCGCCGACTCGCGGTGGTGACGCAGTGCCTCGATGTTGATAACGCCTGAAACGAACGTCGAACCATTGGTGTCGCGCTGCTTACCGACGAGCTGCCCGCGGTAGTCAACAATCATTGATTGGCCGCCTCCGGCATCGATGCCGACCGGATGGTCCGCGTCGAGATGGTAGCTGCCAATATTCGGCGCGACGATATACATGTTGTTTTCCAGCGCACGAGCGCGATTGGAGATCTCGAAAATGTCGTTCTCTGTAAACGGCGCCGGCATCGACGCTCGGTACACCACCTCAGCGCCGTTCATTGCAAGGCCGCGTCCATTTTCAGGATAATTGCCTTCCATGGCCATCATGATGCCGAGCCGTCCGATCTTGGTGTCGGCAACCGGCCAGAACGCGTCGAGCGTACGACCATACTTCTTGATCCACCAATCGTAGAGGTCATGCGGCGACACCGAACGCTCAACCGGCAAAAGCGCACTCAACTTGTAGTGTTGCAAAATGATGTTGCCGTCCGGGTCAACGATGAATCCGATATTGAAGAAGCGATTCTTCCAGTCCTTATGACGGGCCTTGGCCTGCGCCATGATGTAAACATTCCATTGTCGCGCCAGCTTGCCGATCTCGTCGGTTTCCGGCCCCGGAATGTCGATGCAACAAGTACGGGCGTAGTCGGCATGGTCCACGTCCAGAACTTCGTCATTGAAACCCATCAGTGCCCCCTCGGGGATCGCAAGCAGGCGCACCGGGATGTCGAGGTTGGAAAGCCAGAACGCTGCCTTGGTAAGTGCCTTGAGGTGGTCGATGTTCTGTTTGATCTCTTCGCGTCGGCGAATTCCCCAGAAACTGGGAATCAGGCGTACGGCGTTATAGGGCTCGATCATGGCCTACCTCATCGGATGAAACTTATGTGAGCAATCGCCGGGAATTCACGCCGCGACGCTAGGCAAGCCGGCCAAGGCCATCGCAAGTTCTTTTTCATCGTAGTTCTGGTCAACGAGCTTGCCTTCGAAGAAGGTGATGTACGCTTGCATATCAAAATGGCCGTGACCGGAGAGATTGAAGAGAATCGTCTCCTGTTTGCCCTCTTTCTTGCAGCGTAAAGCCTCATCGATCGCGCACCGTACCGCGTGATTGGCTTCCGGCGCCGGCACGATGCCTTCGCAGCGCGCAAATTCGACGCCGGCTTCAAAGCAGGTCTTTTGATGGTATGCGCGCGCCTCGATCAGTCCGAGCTCGTAAATGTGAGAGACGAGCGGTGACATCCCGTGGTAGCGTAGGCCACCGGCATGGAAGCCAGGCGGAATGAAGGTCGAGCCGAGCGTATGCATCTTGACCAGCGGCGTCAGGTGCGCCGTGTCGCCGAAATCATAGGCGTACTTGCCCCGCGTCAGCGATGGACACGCTGCCGGCTCCACCGCAATAACGCGCCGCTTGCGTCCACCGTGCAATTGCAGGCCGAGAAACGGGAATGCCACGCCAGCGAAGTTTGACCCGCCGCCGGTGCAGGCGATCACAATGTCAGGATCATCGCCCGCCATTTCAAACTGTTTGATCGCTTCCTGCCCAACGATCGTCTGGTGCAGCAACACGTGATTGAGCACTGACCCGAGCGAATATTTCACCGCCGGGTCTTTAGCCGCCACCTCAACCGCCTCCGAGATGGCAATGCCAAGTGAACCGGGGCTATCCGGGTGCTGTTTGAGAATGGCGCGTCCGCAGTCGGTTTCATTCGACGGCGACGCGACACAGCGCGCACCGTACGTCTCCATCAGCGCGCGCCGGTAGGGCTTTTGGTCGTATGACACCCGCACTTGGAAAACCGTGACATCAATTCCAAACAGCGCACCGGCAAAGGCAAGCGATGATCCCCATTGCCCCGCGCCGGTCTCGGTGCTCAGTCGCTTGATCCCCGCCTGCTTATTGTACCAGGCCTGCGCTACCGCCGTGTTCGGCTTGTGCGAGCCTGCCGGTGAGACACCTTCGTATTTGAAGTAGATCTTGGCCGGCGTGCCGAGTTTCTGCTCGAGCCGCCGCGCACGGATCAGCGGTGAGGGTCTCCACATCCGGTAGACGTCGCGTATGGGTTGAGGAATGTCGAGGTAACGCTCGCCCGTCACCTCCTGCAGGATCAGTTCCATTGGAAACAGCGGCTCGAGGTCGGCCGGACCAATCGGTTGCTTTGTTCCCGGATGCAGGACGG
>DASSYU010000398.1:0-3188 GCA_035703125.1 Pseudolabrys sp.
GCCAGCACTGGTACTACCGCATCGACCACGCGAACAACGGCCGCCAATGCTGATACTTGCGAGCGGAGACCGGCCGCGGCCAGAGAACTTCACGCCAAACGGAGACATGGGGCGGACCCTTTTGTTCTTCCGCCAGGCAACAGCCGACGTGGCGCGCCGCAAGGAAAGCGAGCAGACGCAAACGCTGGAATCACGCCGGCAGCTCGTCGAGACCGCGACGCAGCAATTCGAGCGAGCCGTGTCCAATATCGTTCAGACGCTCGATCGCGCGGCCGGCACGATGGATACCTCCGCGCGCGAAATGGCGAACAGCGCCGGCCGCAATCAGGAGCAGGCGCTTGTGACCGCGGCATCGAGGCTGCCCGCGCCGGAGAAGCCGGGCGCGGCTCTGCCGTGGTTGCACAGGAGGTCAACCGCCAAGGCGACCGAGGAAATCACCCGGCACATCGTCTCGATCGAGCAGACGACGGAGCGTTCCGTCAAGGCGATCAAGAAAATCGCGACCACGATCGAACAGCTCAGCGAAGTCGCCAATGACGTTGCGGTGGGGATGCGGCAGCAGGATGCGGTGACGCAGGAAATCGCACGTAACGCCGGCGCAGCCGCCAAAGGGACGCGCGACGTATCCGAAAACATCACGGAAGTCTCGAACAGCGCAATCAAGACCGGCCAGATCGCCTCGACGGTTCTTACGGCCGCCGCCGAACGGGCCGATCAATCTCACCTGCTGCGGCGCGAGGTCGAACACTACCTGGCGCAGCTGCGCGTGGTGTCGTAGCCGCCACCTCGCTTCAGAAATTTTCCTCGGAACGCGGCGACAGCCCGCCCTTGCGCGCGCATCCGTACTCTTCGCACAGGTAGGAAAGGTCGCCCTCGCAGGCGTAGCCGGTGACCGGGCACAACTCGCGCTGCTCCTGGCCATCGTTCGGCGCAACCGCCGCAAAGAACCAGGGGTCCTCCCACAAAGACTTTCCCACCACGGCCTCCATCTGCTGCCGCTAATCCGAATACGCGGTCATGGGACCGATCTCGATCGGGACTTCGGTTACTTTGGTCACCGGAAAGCCGGCAATGCGCGAGTGCTCGCGGACCAGTGCTTCGCTTTCGGCAATGTCGGCTGCAATGTGGGAACGCAGCCATTGCCCCTTGCCGGCAAGCTTGGCGAGCGCGGCATTGGAGGTTGCTGCCAGGCCGCGAATTTCCTCGCGGGACAGACTGCCGACCTTCGGGATGTCGCGCTCGATCACGTAGCGTTTCATGGCGCTCAACGATACCGGTCACTTCGCCATGGGTGATCCGACGGCAGGAGATGTGCATGCCTTGCGATCACAAGACGGGCTTTGCGCCGGCTTGATTTCTCCAACGCGTCCAGGAAGCGCGCCAACAGGGTTTTACGTCTCCTGGCGTGCCCAGCATCGAGGAGGGCAGCGGCGGGGGTACGGACACCAATTGCGACATTCATGAGATTCTCCTTTTTCAGGGTCGGTTACTGCCGGATTCACCGCTTCATGATGACGACTTCCAGATACTCGCTCGGCACGACCATGGTGCCGTCGTCCGCCTTGTTCATGTGGCCAATGAGATCGAAGAGGTCTTTCTCCAGCGCGTTCTGCTTCCGAATATCGAGAGCTGCGAATGCTTTGAGGGTCGGACCATAGAAAGTCCTGAACACGTCGAGGAAGTGCTCCGGCGACCGATAGCGGAAATTGAAATGGCGCGACTCGGTCTTGATCCAGCCAGCGGCCGAGCCGAACATTTCGGTCAAACGCGCGCGCGTGCCCCAGAGCAGCGGAGACTTCGCCGCCGCCGGAGGAGCAATGTATTTTCCGAGCGTCTTGAACAGGTGGCCGATAAAGCCGTCCGGCGTCCAGTTCGTCAGACCGATCTGACCGCCCGACCTGCAGACGCGCAGGAGTTCCGAGGCGGCGCGATCCTGGTTGGGCGTGAACATGACGCCGAATGTCGAGACGACCGTGTCGAACGCGCCGTCGTCAAACGGCAACGCCTCGGCATCCGCGACCCTGAATTCGATCGGCAGGCCTTCAGCCAGCGCGCGCGCACGGCCGCGCTCAAGAAGACTTGCCACATAGTCGGTTGAAATGACGTCGCACCAGCGGCGCGCCGCGGCGAGGCTCACCATTCCGTTACCGGCAGCGACATCGAGCACCTTCCGGCCGGAGCGAAGATCGAGTGCTTCGCAAAGCTCCTCACCGACGATTTGCAGAGTCGTGCCCACGACGGCATAGTCACCCGACGACCAGGCTGCGTGCTGGCGGGCTTTGATTGCGGCAAGATCGGCTGATGTTGTGGGGGCTTCCGGGCTGGCTGGCTTGGCACCTGTGAGGGTCGCGACGTTCATCGGCATCTCCTGTCCAATTTCCAACATGATTGGAAGGTGAGTACCGGCAACTCGCGCGAAAGGCTTTGCCCGGGCCTTGATTTGTTCTTGAGGCGGGCTTGATTATTTCCCGAGACCCTGGCTTGCCCTGGTGGGGGCACCAATGCAGTTTCTCTTTGGCGATCATACACTTGACGCCGACCGGCGCGAGCTACGCCGTGGCGCCGAGTCCATTTCCGTCGAGCCGCAGGTATTCGACCTGCTGATTTATCTGGTCGAGAACCGTGACCGGGTGGTCACTAAGGACGACCTGATTGCATCGGTTTGGGGTGGCCGAGTCGTTTCCGATTCGACGCTGACGAGCCGCATCAATGCCGCACGCAAGGCTGTGGGCGACAGCGGCGGCAACCAAAAGCTGATTCGTACCATTGCGCGCAAAGGCCTGCGCTTCGTGGGTGACGTGCGCGTTACGCCATTGGGCGCAGACCCACCCGACCTGATGTCGCGCGCGCCCGAAGACGCTCAGGAATCGTCGCGCCCAGCCCTGCCCCTGCCCGACCGGCCCGCCATCGCGGTACTGCCTTTCGTGAATCTCAGCGGCGACCCCGAGCAGGAATATTTTTCGGACGGCATCAGCGAAGACATCATCGCGGCCCTGTCGAAGCTGCGCTGGTTCTTCGTGATCGCGCGCAACTCTTCGTTCACGTTCAAGGGCAAAGCCGTCCACATGAAGCAGGTCGCCGAGGATCTCGGCGTCGGCTACCTCGTCGAAGGCAGCGTACGCAAGAGCGGCGAGCGCGTACGCATCACGGCGCAGCTCAACGACGTCACAACCGGGACGCACATCTGG
>DASSYU010000416.1:0-6076 GCA_035703125.1 Pseudolabrys sp.
TTATACGTCAATCTGCCGCTGCATCCGCGCCGACATAGGCGATACGCAGCATGTTGGTCGCGCCAGGAGTGCCGAACGGAACGCCGGCAACGACGATCACGCGTTGGCCAACCTTTGCAAATCCTTCTTTGACTGCAATTCTGCAGGCGCGATCAACCATGTCGTCCTGGTCGTGAGCGTCTTCGGTGACGACGCAATGGACACCCCACGCAACGGCCAGACGCCGTCCGGTGGCGATGTTCGGTGACAGCGCAACGATTGGAGCGCGCGGGCGCTCGCGCGCTACACGCAGCCCTGTCGAGCCCGACGCCGTCCAGCAGATCACCGCGGCAAGATCGAGCGTGTCGGCAATGTGGCGCGCCGCGTCGGCAATCGCATCCGCGCCGGTTGCTTCCGGCTCGGCGCGCTGGGCGGTGATAATGTTGCGGTAAAGCGGGTCGCCTTCGACTTCTTCTGCAATCCTGTTCATCGTCGCAACCGCCTGGACCGGAAACTGGCCGGCTGCCGATTCGGCCGACAGCATCACCGCGTCGGCGCCTTCGAAAATGGCGGTGGCCACGTCGGACACCTCGGCGCGCGTCGGGACGGGTGAATTGATCATCGATTCCAGCATCTGCGTGGCGACGACCACGGGTTTGCCGGCGCCGCGGCACGCGCGCGTCATTTGTTTCTGCACGCCTGGCACTTTTTCCAGTGGCATTTCCACGCCGAGATCACCGCGCGCGACCATCAGGGCATCCGCAAGGTCCATGATTTCGGAAAGTCGATTGACTGCCTGCGGCTTCTCGATCTTGGCCATCACGGCTGCCCGCCCGCGAGTGATCTTCTTCGCCTCGGCGAGGTCTTCCGGCCGCTGAATGAACGACAGCGCCACCCAGTCAATACCGGTCTCGAGCGCGGCTTCGAGGTCCGATCGGTCCTTGTCGGCCAGAGCCGAAAACGGGATTGTCGTATCCGGCAGGCTCACGCCCTTGCGATCGGAGAGTTTTCCGCCGACAGCGATGCGGGTTGTGATGCGCTTTGAATCAGACTCGGTAACTGTGAGCCTGACCTTGCCGTCGTCGATCAGCAGCGTGTGGCCCGGCTTGATGGTGGCAAAAATTTCCGGATGCGGCAGGTACGCGCGTCTGGCATCTCCCGCGGTAGTGTCGGAGTCGAGCACGAACGTGTCACCGGCTTTCACGGTCGCGGAGCCGCCGGTAAATGTGCCGAGGCGAAGCTTTGGGCCCTGCAGGTCGACGAGCACTCCAATCGGTCGGCCGGTGTCGCGCTCGACGGCCCGGATCATGCCCACCAGCTCGCGCATTCGATCGTGGGTAGTGTGGCTCATGTTGATGCGAAAAACGTCGGCGCCTGCGGTGAACAGCTGCGCGATCATGTCGGGATTCGACGACGCAGGTCCAAGCGTGGCGACGATCTTGGCGCGGCGCAGACGTCTCATGGCCGGGCGCCTCCGGCCGGCGGCGACAACGTCGTCGGCGGGCGTGAATTTCCAAACGGTGCGCGCGGGGGCAAAGGTCGCTCGGGGGCCTGTTCGGCGGTGTCCGTCAGCTGCACCGTCCAGGAGCGCTGCTCACTGGTGTCGACTTCGAAAAAGCCAGTGCGATCGTAGCCGCGCGCCAAGCAATTCTCTGTTCCGCGGATGGTGAACTCCTTCTCACGTGAGCACATGTAAGCCTTGCCAGACCATTCGCCACCGCGGTCGTAGTCGACCGCATAAATGTAATAGTAACGCGCAACCAGTGCGCCGCGGAGCAGCGTTTCGCAAGAGCGTGATGAGACGTTCCACCAGCCCTCCGTCGTCCATCCCTCATTATCCTTGTATCCGATCGCGACACCCACACGGCTGCCGGTGTTGTTGCAAAGGCGGAAATCCGCTTCGGCGGGGGACGCCGAAACCGCCAGCACCACGGCAAAGACCGCCAGGAGGGCAACAATATGCAAAATGTGATGCCTGATGGCGATCAATGATAAAGCCGTTACACTTGTCGGCGGTTCCGAACGATGCGCGCGGTTGTGGCGTGATCGGTCACGGCGTGTCAACGACGATGGCACGGAAGTCGTTCACGTTGGTGTAAGTCGGCCCAGAAGATAGCAAATCCCCGAGGGCGGTGAAAAATCCGGTCGAATTGTTATCGGCAAGGAAGGCGGCGGGATCGAGGCCTTTGGCCCGCGCGCGCGCCACTGATTCGCCATCAACCAGCGCGCCCGCGGGGTCGGTTGCCGCCCCCGGACCGCCGTCGGTGCCGTCCGTATCGCCGGCGAGTGCCGCGACCGCCGGCAATCCTGACAGGCCAATTGCAAGCGCCAGCGCGTATTCCTGATTGGGCCCTCCGCGTCCTTTGCCGCGGATCGTAACGGTCAGTTCGCCACCCGAAATAATGACGGCGCGTTTACCTTGATCGCGCAATTCCCGGGCGAGACGTGCGTGATTGGCGGCAACATCACGTGCCTCGCCCTCGATGCGGTCGCCGAGCGAAATGCATTCGTATCCGACCGCGCGGACCGCATTTTCAGCCGCGCGCATGGCGTCGGCCGGCCGGGCCGCCAGCTTGAACTGGCTGCCGGCGAATGCCGGATCGCCGGGCTTCGGCGATTCATTTTTCTGATTGCTCAGCGCTCGCGTGATCGCCGCCGGAGCCGCGATCTTGTATTTCGCGATGATGGCCCGCGCGTCGGCCAGCGTTGTCGGATCGGGAACGGTCGGCCCCGAACCGATCGCCGATGGATCGTCGCCCGGCACGTCCGAGATCGCGATGGTCAAAAGCTTGGCCGGATGAGCGTGGCGCGTCAGACGCCCGCCTTTGATGCGCGAGAGATGTTTGCGCACGGTGTTGATTTCGCCGATGGTCGCGCCCGAGCGCAGAAGCGCGCGGGTCACGGTTTGTTTGTCCTCAAATGATATTCCTTCCGCCGGCGCGATCCAGTTCGACGAAGCTCCGCCAGACATCAGCACCAGGACGAGATCATCCGCGCCTGCGCCGTCAGCCAAAGCAATCGCGCGATTTGCGGCCTCCAGGCCTGCAGCGTCCGGGATCGGATGCCCGGCCTCGATCATCCGAATCTTGCGAAGATGGCGCGCGTAGCCGTGACGCGCGACGGCCACGCCGATCAGGCGTTCTGCCGCAATTCGCATCCGGTCGAGGTAGTGCGCTTCGGCCGTCTCGGCCATCGAACCCGCGGCCTTGCCTGCGGCAAGCAATATCAGTTGGCCTGGCGGCAAAGCCGGCAGGAGAGGCGGAAGGCATGTTGCCGGATGTGCCGCCGATACCGCGGTGCGAAACAACCCTGCGAGAAAAGAGCGCAGATTATCGTCCGAACTTCCCATCTCTGCCCACTGTCGAAAAAACCTGCTTATATAGGCCGCTCGACCGGCCGGTCTTAGCTAGCCGGATGAGGCGAGCGTTGAAAAGACAAGGAATCGATTCCGGTCAGTAGATCGAACGATCTCGGGTGCGAAGTCAAACCCAAGCACCCGTCCGGCATCGGTTACCCTCGTGCAATGGTTTGGTGTCCAACGATTTGACCTGTGACGTGCTGATCTAGCGTACTGCAAACAAAGGATGCCGGTGCAAAGCCGGCGGGCATGTACAAGAGGAGGGCGACTGTGATGCAAAGGAATAAGTTGGCCGCGATCGGAGCGTTTGTCGCGGCGGCCGCGATGTTGTTGGTTGCTGGCGCGCCAGCGCGGGCACAAGATTCGATCAAGATCGGGTGGGCGATTTCCAAGACCGGGCCCTTTGCGGCGGGTGCCGGCGTCACTACGCTGCCGAACTATCAGGTATGGGTGAAAGACGTGAACGATGCCGGCGGCATCAATGTCGGCGGCAAGAAGCTCAAGATCGAGGTGATCGAATACGACGACCGCAGCAATTCGGAAGAAATGATCAAGGCGGTCGAGCGGCTCGCTACGCAGGACAAGGTCGATTTCATCCTTCCGCCCTGGAGCACGGGGATGAACCTCGCAGCGGCTCCGATCTTCAACAAGCTCGGCTATCCGCAGCTTGCTGTCACCGCCAATACCAACCAGGCGCTGGAGCTGACAAAGCGCTGGCCTAACCTGACTTTCTGGCTCGGACTGCCGTCGGAGATCGTCGACGGTATCGTCGAGACCTTCGCCAAGCTTGAGAAGGACGGAAAGATCAACAAGAAAATCGCGATGATCGCGGTCGGCGATCAGTTCGGCATCGAGCTGTCAACGGCGACGCGCGCAGGACTGAAAAAGGCCGGCTTCGATTTGGTCTACGACAAGTCCTATCCGTTCGGCACACAGGATATGCAGCCGGTACTCAAGGACGCGCAAGCGGCCAATCCCGACGTTCTCCTTGCCTTCAGCTATCCGCCTGACACCTTCGCGATCACCGACACCTCCAAGGTGCTCGGCTTCAATCCCAAGGTCTTCTTCGTCGGCGTGGGCACCGCGTTCCCGATGTATAAGGGCAAGTTCGCCGCGGGCGCGGAGGGGATCATGGGCATCGGCGGCTCCGATGCCTCGCTTCCGGGCATCAAGTGGTACATCCAGCACCACAAGGAAATCATCGGACGCGAGCCCGATCGTTGGGCGAGCCCGATCACCTATGCCAGCTTGCAGGTTCTGCAACAGGCGATCGAGCGCGTGGGCAAAATCGACCGCGCGGCCGTCATCAAGGAAATCAACACGGGCAGCTTTGACACCATCATCGGCAAGGTGAAATTGGAGAACGGCCTCAATAAAAATATCTGGGCCGTTGGCCAATGGCAGGGCGCAGACTTCTTCGGGGTCGCGCCAATCTCGAAGCAGGGCGCCAAGCCTGTCATCACCAAGCCGGCGTGGTAATAGAAAAACTGGTCATTCCGGGGCGCGCGCTTCAGCGCGCGAAGCCGGAATCCAGGTAGTGGATCCGCGCTTGTGACTGGATTCCGGATCGCCATCCAAACCGGCTTTCGCCGATTTGGATGGTGTCCGGAATGACGGCGAAAGCACTTCTCATGACTCTCGCGCTCGACATCGTTCTCTCCGGGCTGGTGCTTGGGGGGATGTATGCACTCATCGCATTGGGGCTCACGCTCCAGTACGGCATCGCGCGCATCATGAACCTGTCGTACGGCGAGTGTCTCGTCGCCGCGGCGTTTGCCGCGCTCTACCTCTACAGCGGCATGGCGGTGAACCCGATCATTGGGCTGCTCGCCGTCGTGCCGGCTTCGTTCGCAGCCAACTGGCTGCTCTACCAGATCGTGCTGATGCCGCTGGTCCGCCGCGCAAGAAACCAGGGCATGCTGGAGGTCGACAGCATCCTTGGCACATTCGGAATTCTGTTCGTCATCCAGGGCCTGATGCTGCTGACCTTCGGCGGCTCGTTGCAGAGCTATTCGTATCTGTCGGTGCCGGTCCATATCCTTGGCACCACGCTCGCACTCAACCGCATCCTCGCACTGCTGTTCGCGGTGGTTATCGGCGGCGTTCTTTATCTTTTTCTGACACGGATGCGCTACGGCACGGCGTTGCGGGCAATCGCGGTCAATCCCGATGCAGCCCGGCTCTCCGGAATTGACATTCACGCGGCCTCGGCGCTCGCCTTTGCGGCCGGCGGCGCCATTGTCGGTGCGGGCGGCGTACTGATCAGCATGTTTCTGACGTTCAGCGCGGCGATGGGCGTCGTCTTCACGATGAAGGCCCTGATCGTCGTCATTATGGGAGGCGTCGGCAATATGCTCGGCGCACTGGTCGCCGGCCTGCTGCTCGGAATTTCCGAGACAGCGGTCGCGAGACTGGTCGATCCAGGCCTCACCATTGCAGTGACCTACGCGCTGTTCCTGAGCGTCCTTCTGTGGCGGCCGACCGGCCTGTTCGGGAGAGCGGCGCGTTGAGTGCCTGGAAAGTTACGCTCGTTGCCGCGGCCGCTGTCTTCCTCGCGGTGCTTGCAGCATTTCCGCTCATTGCGAGCGGCTATCACCTCGCGCTCGCCATCAGCCTTTTGTACTTCTCGGTGCTGGCAACCGCCTGGGCTCTCTTCTCGGGCCCGACCCATTATATCTCGCTGGCAACGGCGGCCTTCTTCGGCATCGGGGCCTATACCACCGCCGTTCTCACCGATTT
>DASSYU010000554.1:0-2181 GCA_035703125.1 Pseudolabrys sp.
GTCCGGTTGCTGGCCCCGCAACTCGAGAACGAAAATCACACCAAAGACGTGGATTTCAGCCCGTCCAGCATCCGCATGCGTTGGGAAGCCGGCTACACGAACACCATGCGGGCGCTCGAACAGGCCCCCTGGGAACGCGAATTCGATCCACTCGAAGGAGTGATCCTGCACGAGCCGAGGCCGGAAATGATGGAGGCTGCGGAATAGTCGGCTGAGTGTTTCGAAAAACACTTCCGGGACCTGCAGTAACGCGGGTGGACAACTGGGACCTGGCCATGAGTCATATTTCGGCTGCAGTAGTTACGCACCGCATAGACGCTCACGGCGATACCGCGCGCGTCGTGCGCCGGACCATCGTCATCGGCTTGATTGCCTTCCTCACGGTCGTCGACCTCTTTGCGACCCAGGCCATCCTTCCCTCCCTGACGCAGGCCTATCAGGTGACGCCAGCCGCAATGAGCTTTGCGGTCAATGCAAGCACCATGGGAATGGCGGTCGCAGGCCTCACGGTGGCATTGTTCAGCCGGCAGATCGACCGGCGCATGGGCATTCTCATCAGCCTTTGCGTGCTCGCGATTCCGACCGCATTGCTTGCGGTCGCGCCAGACATCACGACGTTCACGGTCCTTCGAGTCACACAAGGCCTTTGCATGGCATCGGCTTTCACCCTGACGCTTGCGTATCTGGGCGAAGAATGCAGCGCGATGGATGCAGGCGGGGCATTTGCCGCATACATAACCGGCAATGTCGCGAGCAATCTGATCGGCCGGCTAATTTCCGCCGGCGTCGCTGACCATTTCGGATTGGCAGCAAATTTCTATTTCTTTTCCGTGCTCAATCTTGCCGGAGCAGTATTGGTCTATTTCACAGTCCGCGCGACGATGCCCATCATGCCAGCGGGAGAAATGTCTTCCACCCCGATCGAGATCTGGTCGAAACACCTGCGCAATCCGCCGCTGCTGGCGAGCTTCGGGATCGGATTTTGCATCCTGTTCGCTTTCATCGGCACCTTTACCTATGTGAATTTCGTGCTTGTGCGAGAGCCAATTTCGCTCGGGCGGATGGAGCTTGGCCTTGTCTATTTCGTATTTCTGCCGTCGATCGTGACAACGCCGTTCGCTGGCGCCGCGGTCCGGCGATATGGGACGCGGCCGACCTTTTGGACCGCACTTGCATTGGCCGGGCTTGGTTTGCCGCTATTGCTGCAGCCGGCCCTTTTACCGGTCATCTTTGGCTTGATGCTTGTGGGCGTCGGGACTTTCTTCGCGCAGGCGGCCGCTACTGGCTTTGTCGGTCGTGCGGCGACCGCCGACCGTGGGGCGGCGAGCGGTATATATCTCGGCTGCTACTTTCTCGGCGGACTGATCGGCACGGCCGTACTCGGCCAGATCTTCGACCGGATGGGATGGTTGTCTTGCGTTGCCGGGATTGCACTCGCCCTGGTTACTGCGGCGCTTCTGGCGGTTGGCCTGCGGCTTAGATCCGACAAGGTTCACTAAAGCCAAGCACCGCTACTTCGCCGCCCGCAGCGACTTCAGATAGACCGCCATGGCTTCGCGGTCGGCGGCGCCGAGCTGCCGCGTGTTGGCGATCACCTCGACCATCATACCGCCGACGCGGTCAGAATCCGGCGTCATGCCGCTGTCGAGCACCTCGACGAAATCATCGACCTTCCAGTCGCGCAGCTTGCCTTGCGTGATGTCGGGCACGCCGCCCTGCCCGGTCGGGCTTTGGCCGCCGGTGAAGCGCCGGCTCGTGACCATCGCGCCGAGAAGATTGCGCGGCGAATGGCATTCGGCGCAATGGCCGGGCGCGTTCACCAGATAGGCGCCCCTGTTCCACTGCGGCGATTGCGCGGCGTCGGACCTGAACGGAGCATCGTCGAGAAACAGCAGCTTCCAAAGGCCAACGGTGCGGCGGATGTTGAAAGGAAATTTCAGAGCGTGGTCGGGCGCGGCGCCGGAAACAGCGGGCAAGGTCTTGAGATAGGCGAAGAGATCGCGCAGGTCTTCCGTGCGCATCGCCTGATACGACGTGTAGGGAAACGCCGGGTAGAGGTGCTGCCCGGAAGGCGAGACGCCTTGCCGCATCGCGGCGATGAACTGGGCTTCGTTCCAACCGCCAATGCCGTCCTTGGCGTCGGATGAAATATTCGGAACGTGGAACGTGCCAAAGGCGGTC
>DASSYU010000565.1:0-4840 GCA_035703125.1 Pseudolabrys sp.
GAAATCGACACGACCGGCGGGCCGGGCTTCGGCTTTGAGCACTTCAAGGCTTATGATTTCTTGCGCGACAAGGAAGTCGTGCTCACGTTCGATGACGGCCCTTGGCCGGGTCATACGGCGGCCGTGCTCAAGGCGCTCGCCGATCAATGCACCAAGGCAGTCTTTTTTCCGATCGGAAAACACTCCGGGTGGCATCCCGACATCATGAAACAGGTGGCTGCTGCCGGACATAGCGTCGGGTCGCACACCTGGTCGCACCGCGATCTGTCCAAGTTGAGCCAGCAGGATGGGATCGCCGAAATCGAGAAGGGCGTCGCGGGGGTCAGCATCGCGCTTGGCAACACGCCGACCGCCCCATTCTTCCGTTTCCCCGCCTTGCGGCATCCGCCTGAGCTGCTGAAATATGTCGGCGAGCGCAATATCGGCGTCTTCTCGACCGATATGGACTCGTTCGACTTCAAGATGCGCAAGCCGGACCAGGTCATCGCATCGGTCATGAAGAAGCTCGAAAAGCACGGGAAGGGCATCATCCTGATGCACGATTTCCAGCAGGCAACGGCCCATGCGGCGCCGGAACTGCTGAAAAAGCTGAAGGATGGCGGCTATAAGGTCGTGCAAGTGGTCGGCAAGACGCCCCTCGAGCCGAAGAAAGAATACGTCGACATGGTGCTCAAGGAAATCGGCGGCGGCATGGAGTCGGCGCGGCCGATGTCCAGCGTCATCAAGGATATCAGCAACTAATAGAACGAAGCTGTTTTCCGGCCGGTCGCGCACTCATGCGCGGCCGGCTTTTTTTGTCGCATGCGCCAAGGCCCCTCGCGCTGTGCTAACCTGCCGGCGGCACACTTCGCCGGCTTAGGGGGTCGCACATGAATGTATTGATCGTCGCCTTCGGCGCACTTATTGCAATTTGGGTTTTGGTTCTGGTCGGCTCGCCCTTCTTCGGTCCAAGGGATCACTAGGCGGCGTTCAGGGCACCGCCCGCCCCGAGAACGCCGTGAAAATCGACGAAGCTGCGGTTGCGTGATCGTAGGCAATACGTGTCGCAACCATGAAAAGCGCCGTCGCCAGCACCAGCCGAAGCGCGCGCTCGGGAACACGGATCGCGAAATAGCTGCCGACAAAAATACCCGGCAGCGAGCCCGCGAGCAGCGAGCCGATAATCGCCCAGTTGACCGAACCCATCATCCAGTGACCGAGCCCGGCGACTAGAGTCAAAGGAACGGCATGCGCGATGTCCGAGCCGACGACCTTGGCCATCGGCATTTGCGGATAGAGCAGAATGAGCGCGATGACGCCCAGGGCACCGGCGCCGACTGAAGAAATCGATACAAGACAGCCAAGCACGGCCCCAACCACGATAGTGCTGACGGCGGTCTTGTGCGGATCGAGCTCGGCAACACGCGCGCGATAGACGGCGACGATTGACGCCCCGAACACAAGCACAAACGCTGTCGCAAACAGTGCCACGCTGAGCACCAGCGTGATCAGGTTATGAGCGGCGTCACCACTGAGATTGAAATGCGACAGAGCCGCCAGCGTGAGAACCGTCGCAGGAATGCTGCCGGTCGCGAGCCGGCCAACCACGCGCCAGTCGATGCTGCGGGCCAACCCATGCACGAGGCTGCCACCGGTCTTGGTGGCCGCGGCATAGAGCAGGTCGGTTCCGACCGCGGTCGCGGGGTGGACGCCGAATAGCATGATCAGGATCGGCGTCATCAACGCGCCGCCACCGACGCCGGTCATGCCAACCAAAAGGCCGACGGCGAAGCCCGACAGCGAGTACAGCGGATCAATCATCGGAATGACCTCGTCGCGACAGGCTGCCGCCGATCTAAGCATAGCCAGCCTCGGCAGTCATCGTGACGAAATGGTGGAACGCCCGGTCTGCCAGGGCTGTTCCGCACAATTTTCTGAAATCTGCGGCATGGCACCGCAACCAAAAAATACCTATTTAGTTCGGTAACAGGGCCTGTCCTGAGACGAGCCCGCGAATCCGCAGGATGCCGCACGTGCCCGATATCGTCACGCTTACGATCAATCCTGCCATCGACATTTTCGTCAATGTCGGGCGCGTCGAACCGACGCGCAAAATGCGCTGTTCGGCGCCGAAACGCGATCCCGGCGGTGGTGGCATCAACGTCGCCCGCGTCGCTCACCGCCTTGGCGGCAGCGTGACTGCGATCTACCCGACGGGCGGCGCCATCGGAAAGCTCCTGCACCGTCTCGTCGACCGCGAAGGCATCGACAGCATCGTGACGCCGTCACACGTCGAGACGCGGGAGAATTTTACGGCTTACGAGGAATCGACGGGAGAGCAGTATCGCTTCGTCCTGCCCGGATCGACCCTGCACCGCGCAGAGTGGGAAACGGTTCTCGAAAAACTGACGACACTTCCACAGCCGCCAAAATTCGTCGTCGCGAGCGGCAGCGTGCCGCCCGGCGTCCCGGACGATTTCTTTGCGCGCGTTGCGCGCCACGCCAGAACGTTGGGCGCGCAAAGCGTCATCGATACGTCGGGAGCGGCTTTGAAAGCGGCGTTGGCGGAAGGTGTTTCTCTGATCAAGCCAAACCTGGTCGAGCTCTCGGACCTCATCGGCGCCTCGCTCGGCAACGACGACGCGCGGCTGCGCGCGTGCCGCAAGCTGATCGAGGATGGGCGCGTCAAAATCGTCGCGCTGACGCTCGGTGAAGACGGTGCGCTGTTGGTGACCGCGGATCAGGCCTTTCGCGCAGAACCGATGGCAATCGAGCCGGTCAGCGCGGTCGGCGCCGGCGACAGTTTTGTCGGCGGCCTGGTTGCGGCGCTCGCATCCGGAAAATCATTGCCGGAAGCTTTTCGCGTGGCCGTCGCCGCCGCGTCCGCCGCCGTGATGTCGCCGGGCACCGAGCTCTGCCGCGAAGAAGACGTTCAGCGCCTTCTTCCTCAGACAAAAATCAGCGAGATTGCGCGCGCACACGCTTGAAGGGTGCGTCTTGTGAAGATTCGGGCCTAGCGGCGCTTCTCATTACACCTTAAAAATCTCTGCATACCGCTTCTTGACCGCATCCCCTTCCGTCAGGATGCCTTGCGGATCCTCCTTCATCAGCTTGATGTCGGCGAGCTTGCGGATGCCAGGCTTCTCCACGGTCTGGGAATGCGGCGAATATTGACGGGCGTCGTCAACGATCAGCTGCTGAGCCTCGCGCGAGTGCATCCAGTTCTGGAACAGGCGCGCGGCGTTCGGATTGGGAGCAGCTTTGAAAACCGCACTTGGACCTGTCGCGAGCGGCGTGCCCTCCTCCGGATAAACGATTTCGACCGGTTGACCCGCCTCTTTGTAACGGATGACAAGGTAGCCGGCGCCGTCCACCATGACCGCGCGTTCGCCGACTGAAATTCGCTTCGGCGTGTCAGTCGCCGACTGGACTTGCATGACGTTCTGCGCCGCCAGCTTCACGAAATAGTCCCAGCCCAGATCGCGCGCGACCTCGAAGGTCGAGTTCATGATCGTGCCGCTGTAGGCCGGGTGCGCCTTGACCATTTTACCCTTCCATTTCGGATCGAGCAGATCCTTAAAGCTTTTTGGCGCGTCGTCCTTCTTCACCAGGTTGGTGTTGTAGGCGATCGGGGAAATCAGGATGCGCGTTACGACATTCAGTCCTTCGGGATCGTAATAGCGCTTGTCGTAGTGCTTCACGACCTCTTCCGGCAGGTACGGCGCGAGCCAGCCATCGCGTTTCCAGATGATGCAATGCGCCTGGTCTGAGGTATTGACGACGTCAGCCGCGCGAATGTTGGAAGAATATTCCTGAGCGATGCGGGTAAAGACGCGCTCGGCGCCCGACCGCTCCACGCGCGCAGTAATGCCGGGATACTTCGCTTCGAACGCTTTGCCGAGACGTTCCGCGAACTGCAAATCCATCGCCGTATAAAAGGTGATCTTGCCTTCTTTTTTTGCCGCCTCGATCAGCGCCGGCGTCACGGCTTCTGCGGCAGGCGCGGCAGCAACCCGCACGGCAAAGGCGCTAAGGCCAAGCGCTCCCGCACCCTTGAGCACATCGCGTTTCGTGAGCTGTGTGATCATGGCGTCCTCCAATTTCCTTCGGCCAGTTTCTTATTCGATCACCTCGTCGGCGCGGGCGGGCCTCACCAGCACTGCAGGGCCAAACCCGTCGGGAAACTCGCGGCGTTTCATTGTTGCCGCCTGCCAATGACGCCGCAGGGCATAGTATCAATCGAAATTCGGCGCTGAAATAGGCTGAACCTGCCTCGTCAGAATGTGGCGCAGGAACAGGTGGCTTTTGGCACAAACACCGCCAATGATGCTTGAATACGCAGCTATCGTGATCGCCGCGAGATGCTCATGACCCAAGACCCGATGCGCGCCGAAACCGACGTTCTCGTGATTGGCTCCGGGGCTGCAGGCATGTATGCGGCGATCGAGGCCGCACGCAGCGGCTGTCAGGTGCTGCTCGCCGACCGCAGCCTGATCGGCCGCGGCGGCGCCACGGTGATGGCCCAGATGACCGTGGCTGTCGCGCTCGGCTCCGAAACGCCCGACCATTGGAGCCATCATTACGAAGATACACTCGCCGCCGGGCGCGGATTGTGCAACGAGCCGCTTGCGCAGCTGTTGTGCGAGGAAGGGCCCGGATGCATCCGCGCCATGGACGATTGGGGCGTGGGCTGGGCGCGTAAAGATGGGCGCATCGCACAAGCGATGGCTCCCGGCCATGATCGTCCGCGCTGCGTTTACGTCGACTTTCTCAACACCGGGCCTGCCGTATCGAAGACGCTGCGTACGGTCGTGAACAAAAGCAGCGGGATCCGCAAGGCGGGCGACCTCTGCATCGTCGA
>DASSYU010000237.1:0-3675 GCA_035703125.1 Pseudolabrys sp.
GCCGGCGCGCCGAACCGAACGACGCCCTGGCTGCCTATCGCGCCGTGGCTGCTTTGACTGCCTAATAGCCGAGCGCGCAGCCGTCCTTGCGCGGCTCCGAGCCAGCAATCAACACACCACGATCCCAGTCGATCTTGATCGTCTGTGCGCCGCCCCACGGCGATGTCGCCATGACGACATTGTGGCCGCGAGCCTTCAATCCTTCGATCGTTGCAGCCGGTGTGCCCCGCTCGACATCGGTACCCTCGCCCTCGAAGAAGAACCGTGGCGCATCGATCGCCTGCTGCACATCCATCCCGTAGTCGAGCGTGTTGAGAATAATCTGGACATGACCCATGGGCTGATAGTGCGCGCCCATCACGCCGAAACTCATGTCGCAGCGGCCGCCCCGCATTGTGAGGGCCGGAATGATCGTGTGCATCGGGCGCTTGTCCGGACCAAACGTGTTCGGATGATCCGGCTCAAGCGTGAAGCAGGCCCCGCGATTGGTCAGCATGATGCCCGTCCGCTCCGTGCAGATGCCGACACCGAAACTCGAGTAGAGCGAGTTGATGAACGAAACCGCCCTGCGGTCGCGATCGACGACAGTCAGATAAACCGTATCGTTGCCCGGCGCCGGTGCGCTCGACAGCTTCGACCGTTTTTTCATGTCGATCAGCGACGCAAGTCTTTTGCTGAAGCCTTTATCGAGCAGCCTCGCCACAGGCACGCGCATATGCGCATCGTCAGCGATGTGAGTGTCCCGGATCGCGTAGCCGAGCCGAGCCGCTTCGAGCACAAGATGAAACCGATCGGGACCGAAGGGATCAAGCGAGGCCACATCGAAGTTTTCCAGAATATTGAGCATCACAAGCGCGGTGAGCCCCTGCCCGTTCGGCGGAATTTCCAGCATGTCGAGGCCGCGGTAATTGGTTGAAATCGGTTTAACCGCATCGCCACGATGCCGCGAGAAATCGTCTTCGGTGAGAAAAGAACCGCGCGCAGCGAGTGTTTTCGCCATGTCCGCGGCAATGTCACCTTCATAGAATGCGCGGGCACCCTTGGCCGCAATGGTCTTGAGCGTCGCGGCGAGTGCCGGGAAACGAATCACATCGCCTTCGTGGGGCGTGGCACCATTGAACAGGTAATGCTTGGACGCGCCGGGATCGGCCTTGAGCTTGCCGACATGCTTTCTCCAGTCAAACGCAACACGGGGCGCCACCGGAAATCCGCCTTCGGCATATTTGATCGCCTGCGCCAATGCGCGATCGAGGCCAAAGCGTCCATGCGTTTTCAGGATTGCTTCCCAGGCATCGACAGCACCTGGGACGGTCACGGCATGAATCGAGTTACCGATCTCGCGCATTCCTTTGTCGCGCAACGCCTGATCGGACGCCTTTGCACCGGCCCGACCCGAACCGTTGTATCCCCACACCGGTTTGCCGGGCTGCGAGATCAGGCAGTAACAATCGCCGCCGATCCCGGTCATGTGCGGCTCGACCACACACAACACCGCGACCGCGGCCACCGCTGCATCCGCCGCTGTGCCGCCTGCACGCAGCGCATCAATTGCAGCAAGCGTCGCGAGCGGGTGTGAGGTCGCTGCCATGCCTTCGCAGGCGATCACAGGCGAGCGGCCAGGCAGCTGAAAATCGCGGCTCATGAGAAAACCAGAACGACAGGAACGATCAGGACGACACGCGCTCTACGCCCTCGACCGTAAGGTCTCGTTGAGCCGAACGCAAAGTTATTGCGAAGCCGCCGAGCACGTCGATGAAGCTTACGACCAACAGCAGGAAGAAGGTCGCGGTGGCAGCTTGCTTGACGAGGATAAACTCGACGATCATGCCGAGAAACAGGACCAGTGACAGCGCGTGATCAACGACGGTGCGAACACCGATGCGTGTCGATTTCATGATTTCGCCGAACAACAGCAGGATCGCCAGCACGAGAAGCATGTCCCCGGCCGACATTGTCCAATCGGCCCCGGACACCATGTGAACAGTGCTTACTGTTCCGGTCCAGGAGACCCTCGGCATCAGAAACGCGATGATGTTGTAGATGGCGAACGGAACCAGCAGCAGAGGAAAGCCGAGCATAAACATGGCGCAGCTTCCCTTCCGGCCCCGGCCCTCGCGTTATGCCTCGGTCTTGGGCTTCAGGACCTGACGGCCTTTGTACATTCCGGTCTTCAGGTCGATGTGGTGCGGGCGCCGCAATTCGCCGGAATCCTTGTCCTCGACATAGGTCGGCCGCTTGAGCGCGTCAGCGGAGCGGCGCATGCCGCGGCGCGACGGCGAGGTTTTTCTTTTCGGCACAGCCATGGGACGAAACTCCTGAAAAAGCGCGATCTTTTGATTTGAAGCCGGGCTTATAGAGGAAGGCGCGCGCCAAGGCTAGTGTCTTTGCCGCAGACACGACGCGGCCCCCGGAGCACGCTCGGCGCGGGCAACATAAAGGCCGGCGAGACGGCGCAACCCGGGGCCGGGCTGCCGCGTATTTCTTGCTGCCGGATTGGGCAACATCGCCGCCAAAAGCGCGGCCTGATAGCGTGAGACTTCATTTGCCGACTTGCCGAATGCGCGCCGTGCGCCGGCCTCAACGCCGAATTCACCATTCGGGCCCCACTGCGCGACATTGAGGTAAATC
Source organism: Pseudolabrys sp. (assembly GCA_035703125.1). Lineage (GTDB taxonomy): Bacteria > Pseudomonadota > Alphaproteobacteria > Rhizobiales > Xanthobacteraceae > Pseudolabrys. Next base: position 2,629 of record DASSYU010000237.1, read on the forward strand.
TCCATGATGCGCCGCTTCGGCAATACGAGATCGATCCAAAGCGCCAGCGGGAATTCCAGCGCCTTGCGCACGTAGCTTCGGCCCTGCCAGAGAAACAGATTCTTTGCCAGCTGCTGCGTGATGGTCGAACCGCCACGCATTTCATCGAAGTCATCGGCCTCTGCGATCGCCTCACGGATCTCGGTCAGGTCCACGCCGCGATGGCTGCAAAAACGCCCGTCCTCGGCTATGATAACCGTAAGCGGCAATGCCGGTGAAATGCGGCTGAGCGAAACAGAATGGCGCTCGACCCTCGCTCCGCTCATCCGGCGCCAGAGCATCGTCGTCGAGACCGGGTCGACGACCGCATAAATCGGGGTGAGCGCATAAGGAAGCAGCACGAGTGCCAGAAGTGCAATCATAAGGATACGCAGCCCGCGCCCTAACCGCGGCCTAATCCACATACCCGATCTTCTATCCGGCCCGCCCATCCGTCCCAGCCTAACCCATTCGGTCCACGATTGACCCCACTTTGCGGGAGCGGGAGTAGCCGCTATCAATGCCACGATGAAAAACGATACTGCCCGCTTTACCGACCGTCTCGCCGCAACTGCACGCGACATTGAGACGCTGCTCGACCGGCTTTTGAGTGCTGCGGCGCTGAGCAGCGAGACGGCGCGGCCGCCGCGTCTGATCGCCGCCATGCGTCACGGAGCTTTGGACGGAGGAAAGCGTCTGCGGCCTTTCCTTGTTGTGGAGACGGCGGCGTTATTCGATGTGGATCGGGCCGGCGCACTTATGGCCGGGGCAGCGCTTGAGCTCATCCACTGCTATTCGCTGGTGCATGACGATTTGCCGGCGATGGACAACGACGACCTGCGCCGCGGAAGACTGACGGTGCATAGAGCATTTGATGATGCGACTGCAATTCTTGCCGGCGACGCACTTTTGACACTTGCCTTTGACGTCATGGCACGCACTGAAGTGCATGCCGACCCCGCCGTACGCACAGCCCTCGTGCTTGAGCTTGCACGTGCGTCAGGACTTGGCGGCATGGCCGGCGGCCAG
>DASSYU010000244.1:0-5088 GCA_035703125.1 Pseudolabrys sp.
TTCTTGAAAGCGATCACCTTGTCGCCACGCGTGTGCTGGAGCACTTCGCCGGCAACGGTGGCGCCCGCGACAGTCGGCGTGCCGAGCTGGGGCGCATCGCCGCCCACGACGAGGACCTCGCCAAACTCGACGATCTCGCCGGGCTGGCCATTGACCCTGTCGACCCGGATGACGTCTTCGGCGGCAACCCGGTACTGCTTTCCGCCGGTCTTGATGACTGCGAACATCTTTCGTCCTCGTGTTCGATCCCGGTGCTCGGACCCGTTCCGGACCGGCTTCTTTCAGTCGGTTTGCTGTTTGTTTTGAAGGGCTTATTGAGCCCTCGAAAAAGCACGCGGACCCCAAGGCCCGCGCGCGCCATGCTTATGGCGGGGAAAAGCGTGTCCTGTCAAGAAAGCGCGCTTCGCCGGGGAACAGCGTTAATTCCAGGGCGGGCTGGCATCGATTGCGCTAGGTTTCGCTTTTGGCGGCCTGCGTGCTGTCGGACCAGGCGCCCGCGTCGCCTTCGGCGCCGGACTGCACAAGGCGATACCCGACGCCCAGTTCCGTGACTAGAATTTTCGGGGTGTCCGGATTCGGCTCGATCTTCTGGCGCAGCTTGCGAACGAAGATGCGCAGATAATGAGTGTCGTGAACGTGGACCGACCCCCAGACCTCCTTGAGCAGGTGCTGGTGGGTGACGACGTTGCCCGCATGCTGCGCAAGCACCTGGAGCAAGCGATATTCCTTCGGGGTCAGGGTTAACCGCTTGTCGTTCAGCAGGACCGCTCGGGCGGCGAGATCGATCGTAAGCGGCCCGGCCTTGACGGTGGGCTCACCAGACACCGCGCGCATTTGTCTCCTGAGCGCCACCCGCACGCGCGCGAGCAGCTCCGCCATCCCGAACGGCTTGACCACGTAATCGTCGGCGCCGAGTTCGAGCAGGTGCACTTTTTGTGCCTCGGTCGAGCGAACCGATAACACGATAATCGGCATGCTCGACCACGAGCGGATCCGCTCGACAACGTCGGCTCCGTCCATGTCCGGCAGGCCGAGATCGACGATCACGATATCAATCGGCCGCAGCTTCGCCGTGCGAATCGCTTCGGCGCCGGTACCCGCCTCATGGACGACGAATCCGTTGAGCTCGAATCCCGTTCGCAGGAACCGGCGAATCTGGATCTCGTCGTCGACGACGAGAACGATGGGAGAGGGTTCACTCATCGGCACCACTTTCCAGTTGGGGTACGGCGGCTTGCGACACCGGCAAGTCGATCGAAACCGTTGTCCCGAGACCGGGGCCTTCGCTGGCGGCGCTGACCTTGCCGTCATTGGCGCCGATGAAGGCGCTCGCGATCCAGAGGCCCAGGCCCGAGCCGCTCGTGGTCGCGGCATGCCGCTCACCACGCGCGAAGCGGTCCCAGATTTTTGCCGTTTCGGTGGTCGTCAATCCGGCGCCCTTGTCGGTGACGTCGATATTCAGACGGCCGTCCTGCGTTCGCGCGTCGACCTTTATCTGTGATCCGGACTCTGAATATTTCACCGCGTTGTCGAATATCTGAACCAAAGCTTGCTGGACCAGCACCGGGTCGACGTGAACGAGTGGCAAATCCGGTGGTACATCAAGCACCAGGCGGCGGTCCGAAAGACGCTGCCGGCAGCGCTCGACCGCCGAGTTGATGATGTCGGCGGGGTCCGCCCACTCGACATGCGGCTTGATGCCGTCGCTGCTGATGCGTGTGGCGTCCAGCAGATTCTGGATATCGTTATTGAGACGCTCGGCTTCATCGCGCACGTCGAGCACGAGAGCCGTCAGTTTCTTTTCCTGGCGCAAAGCCGGTGCTGCGCTCAGCACCGTCGCCGCGCCGAGGATCGACGCAAGCGGCGTGCGCAGCTCGTGACTGACCGATCCGATCAGGGCCTCGCGCAATTGATCCGTCTGCGAGCGCATGCGGGCTTCGCTGATGGCGTGGGCGACGCCGAGACGCTCGAGCGTCGCGGTCGCGTCGGCCAGCACCGCGTCGACACGGATACGCAATTCATCCGAGCGCTCGTTCGATTCGCGGCCGAGATTGATCGCGATCACTCCGAATTCAAGGCTCTTCGGCGATACCGCGCGGATAAGCCAGATTTCGCCGCTTTCGGCGGTGACCATCGTGCCGCCTATGGCGTCATGGCGGCCTGAGGCAACCTCAACGACTTCGGATAGAACCCGTTGCGGTACGGACATGCCGGCGTGCCGGCCGCTGCTGTCAGACGCTTCGCGGGCACTTGCAAATAGGACCACGTTTCGCTGCATGATGCTGGCGAGGTGGTCCTCGATGGCCGCATGGATATCCGACACATCGAACGCGACAGCGAGCCGACGGGAAAATGCATAAAGATCGCGCAAATCGATTTCCCGCTGGCGCGCCATCTCCAGTTGCCGTTTGAGGCGGGTGGCGAGCTGGCTCACCGCCACTGCTACGAATATGAAAAGGATGAGGTCGATGACTTCTTGCGGCTCCTTGACGCGGAAGCTGTAGGCGGGCGGGTAGAAGAAATACGCCGATGCAAGGAGTCCGCAAACGGCGGCGACAAGGGCCGGCACGATCCCCCAGCGCGTGGCTGCGATCACGACGGGGATCAGGTAAATGATGGAACCATGCGCGAGTCCGCTTTCCCAGACGATTAAAAAGAGTATGGCAGTCAGCGCGGCGACGAGGCCGAGCGTGAAGAATATGCCGGGCAATTGTCTACGGATGGGGGCGAGGACCGTTGCGCTATCCATTGCCGTGCTAAGGGTGCTGTCCGTTGATGGCAATATACGCCGTGCGACCCTTGTCTGTCTTGGCGTGCTTGGTTACATAGCGCCCGTCCATTCCGGGAGTTTAAAGGCCGGTTTTGGGCTCCGGAGAGGTGGCTGAGTGGTTGAAAGCACCGCACTCGAAATGCGGCATACTCGCAAGGGTATCGGGGGTTCGAATCCCTCCCTCTCCGCCAATCTTGAGCTCTAGTCAGTTGATTTTGCGGGACTTCCGCAAGAACAAAACGAACTCGTCCCACATTCCGTCCCTCATTTAAAACGCGCTGGCGTTGCCAGCAGTGGAACGAATTTTTTTGTCAGAAAAAAATCATAGCCGCTGATCCGACCGCAGGCGGCTGGCTGGCGACGGGCCCGCCGCTAAGCAGGATCAGGCAGCGACGCGATCAATCAGTGTCGGATCATCGCTCGGCGCGCGCGAACTGTTCACCCGGCGCGTCACCGGCCACGCTTGCAGATAGCCATCGGGTGCCGGCTTGAGCTGCTCAGCGCCGCTTGTGCCCTTCAGCCAGGCGTCAAAGTCCTGCGGTTGCAACAGCACCGGCATGCGGTCATGCACTTTGGCCGCCAGCACATTGGCGTTGGTGACGATCATCGTGCATGACCTCAGCGGTTCACCGGTATCGATATTTCGCCATTCGTCCCAGAGCCCGGCGAACGTCAGCGACGCACCGTCGCGCGCCGTGTAGTAGTAAGGCTGCTTGCCGGTCGGCGTCGGCAGCCACTCGTAGTAACCCGAGGCCGGGATCAGACAGCGGCCCCGCTTGAAGGCATCGCGAAACATCGGCTTGGTCGCCACCGTCTCGGCCCGCGCGTTGAAGGTCGCCGGAATTTCTTTGGCACTCTTCTTCCACCAGTTAGGGATGAGGCCCCAGCGCACGGGCACCAGATCGCGCTTTCCGCCGCTCTCGATTACGACGTCAACCGTGTCGGTCGGGCAAATGTTGTAGCGCGCGGGTAGGTTGCGCTCAGGCTCTATCGGCACGGCCAAGCGATAGAGTGCGACGATCTCGCGCCAAGTCAGCCGGTTTGTGAAGCGTCCGCACATTGCGGGTGTGCCTATGACAGCAATTGACCCCAGACGGAGGGGTTAACCGCTGGGGTCAATCTCTGCTGCACGCCGGGGATGGGGGGCTGAGGCGTCCAGCTCGTAACTCAAGATTTATGTCCGGCTGGTCGCGTTTCAAGGACGAACGAACTGTGCGCTATTATGTCCCTTCTAGCCCCGTGAGCGGACATGTGCAGCGCAACTAGGGATGTCCACTAAGGGCCAGAAGCGGACAACCTTGCTATTTGCTCGTTCCCTTTTTCAGCAGGTCGCGAATTTCGGTGAGCAGCTTTTCTTCTCCGGTAGGCCCGGGGGCTGCAGCAGGTTCTTCCTTTTTCAATTTGTTGATGCCCCGGATCGCCAGGAACAGGACCCAGGCAATGATCAGGAAGTTCAGCGCAACGCTCAAAAACTGGCCCCAGCCCAGCACGGCTCCCTGCTTTTTCGCATCGGCATAAGAAAGGCCGGACTGTACTTTCGCGGATAGGGGCAAGTAGTAGTTCGAGAAATCTAGCCCGCCGGAGATCGCTCCAATCACCGGCATAATGATGTCGCCGACCAGCGATGTCACGATTGTGCCGAACGCCGCGCCGATGATGACGCCAACCGCAAGATCGACGACGTTTCCGCGTAATGCGAATTTTTTGAATTCTTCCAACATTGTCTGCCCCGCTTTGCCGCTGCAAAGCGCTCCTGACGTTCGTGCTAAAATGCGAAGCTTGCGTAGGACTACATTTTGTCGAGCGCAGCGTACACTTTCTTTCGACTGTTGCCGACGCGCTTAATCACCCTGCGCACCGTTTCTGCGCTCACGCCATATTTCCTGGCGACATAAGAAACTTCGGACCGCTGACTTCCCGATACGCGGCTGCGGTCTGCTTTACCCCTGTTCTTCTGGCTGTCGGCCATAAGTTCCCTCCTTCAAATAAAATAAAGCCATATCTTTCTTTGTTTCGCGGTAGTTTGATCTAGCGCAATTTCTCTTTCTCACACTCACATATACACACAACATTACCTGCGTTTCCATACAGTGGAGGGTAATCATGAGCGTTTTCGGAAGTATCATGAGTGCGATTTTCGGTCACGGTTCGGCGCAAGCGAGTGCGTCCCCAACAGCAACCCCAACCGCCGCGCCCGCTCAGACGGTGGACGTTGCGGGGATCGTCGACAAGGCGGCAGCGGCAACAGGTGAAAAGTTGGCTTGGCGTACCTCTATTGTCGATCTGATGAAGGCGCTGGGTCTCGACAGCAGCCTGAC
>DASSYU010000262.1:0-3206 GCA_035703125.1 Pseudolabrys sp.
CCGAATGAGATCGTCCGCATGCGCTGCGCCTGGATGCCGCGGGATACCAGATAGTCGCGCACTGCCTGCGCGCGCCGGGCGCCAAGCGCGATGTTGTACTCGCGCGTGCCGCGCTCGTCGGCGTGGCCCTCAACGGTGAACTGGCCGTACTGGCTGTAGTTCGTGAGCCACTGCGCCTGCTTGTCGAGCGTCGCCCGCGCCTGCGTCGTGAGCTCGGATGAGTCGGTCTCGAAGAAGACGCGGTCACCGACATTGACCACGAAGTCCTGCTGGCTGCCAGGTGTTGCCTGACCTGCGGCATTGGCCTGCGCATCCTCGGCATTTTTGGCACAGGCCGAAATCGCCAGTGCCGCCGCGAGAACGGCCGCGAAGCGAGCAACGTGCAGCGTTTTCCTCATATCGATCATATCCGGTGCCTCCATTCACGCGTACCGACCGGAGCTTGCGTGAGGGTCTAGCAGGTCGTTCGTTAAACGAACGTTCCATCAACCTTGATGGAACCTTGCGTGGACCCATAAAAACTCTTGGGGTCCCTTAAACCCTTTCCGATGGTTAAGACAGGGTGAAAATAAGGCCGGTTTAGGACCATCACGACAATAGTGGGGACCAGGCCGGATCCGAAGCGTAGCTTGGCGTCGGAACCTTCAGCTCATTCCGTCCGGTGATGTCGATGTTATAAAGCGAAGGCCCTTGCCCGACATCGCGGAAGAACATCAACACGCGCCCGTTGGGCGCGAACGTCGGACCCTCATTGTGGAATCCTTGCGTGAGTACGCGCTCGCCGGAACCGTCGGGCTTGAGAATTCCAATCGAGAAGTTGCCGCGCGCCTGGCCGGTGAAGGCGATGTAGTCCCCACGCGGTGACCAGACCGGCGTCGAGTGATTGCCTTCGCCGAAGCTGATGCGCTGTGCCGCCCCGCCATTTGCGGACATCACATAGATCTGCTGGGTGCCGCCACGGTCGCTTTCGAAGCAGATGCGGGCCCCGTCCGGCGAGTAGCAGGGCGCCGTGTCGATCGCCGGCGTATCGGTGAGCCGCGTAGTCTGCTTCGAGCGCAGGTCCATCACGAACAAATTCGCGTTGCCGCCCTGCTGTAGGCTCATAATCACCCGCTGCCCGTCAGGCGAGAACCGCGGCGCGAAAGTCATGCCGGGAAAATTCCCGACGATCTCGCGCTGTCCCGTTTCGATGTTGAGCAGATAAACGCGCGGATCACCCTGCCCATAAGACATGTAGGTGATTTCCTGCGTCAACGGATTGAATCTCGGCGTGAGAACCAGATCGTCACCGCGGGTCAGATAGCGCACGGCCGCACCGTCCTGATCCATGATGGCAAGGCGCTTCACGCGCCGGTCCTTCGAACCAGTCTCGTCGACGAATACGATCCGGCTGTCGAAATAGCCTTTCTCGCCGGTAAGCCGCTCGTAGATCGCGTCTGAAATGATATGCGCGATGCGACGCCAGTTGTCGGGTGCCGTGAAATACTGCTTGCCGTCGAGCTGTTGCCCGGCAAATACGTCCCAAAGGCGAAATTCTGCTTTCAGCCGCCCGTCGCCCTGCCGTGTGATGCGGCCGGTTACCAGCGCCTGCGCATTGATCGTCCGCCAGTCCGGAAAACGCGGCACGCTATCGCTGTTGGAAATCTTTTCGATGAACGCTGCCGGATTGATCGGCGCGAACAGGCCGCTGCGCTGCAGATTGTTGGTAATGACGGCGGTGACATTTCGTCCGGTATCGCCTTCCGTTGGCCCGCCGGTCAGGAAATCCGGCAGCGCAATCGGCATCGGCCGCACGTTACCCTGGTTGATATCGATGTTGAGAACGGCTCGCGCCGGACGCGAGCCGATAGCCGCCAGCGCACTGGCGCCAACCAGCAAACCGCGACGGCTTATTTTGGGGAAAGAATTGTCAGTCACGAGATTGAATTACCTTGCGGGAAGATCGTGAAACATCTGCCTTGTGTCGAAAGTGAAGTCTATTTCCTTCCATTGCTCGTAATGCTCAGGCCGCAGCATGGTGTAGGGCTGGCCGACGAATACCGCGCGTACGGCGCTATCGCGCATGGCATTGAATTGCGCGCCGCTGCCGCTGGTGAGCACCTGCGGCCCGACTGCGAGTGTGCCGTCTTTCCTGAACCTGATCCGGATCGTGACCTGCGTCTGACTGGCGTCCTGCATCCCGACCGGCGGGTTCCACAGCGCCATCAGCCGCGCGCGTAACGCATCGATTTCCGACTGTGAGAGCTGGGCTGCCGTGCCGGTCGCCGTGCCGAGCGACGGAGTTGCGTTCGCCTCGACGCCGGTCGCTGCGTTACGCTGCGGATCGCGCTTGTCGAGCAGGGCCGCGATCTTGTCGGGCTCGAACTTCGGCTGCGGCTTCTGCGGCGGTTTCTTCGGCGGCAGCGGCTGTTGTTCGGCCTTGGTCTGCTTGGGCTTGTCCGGCTGTTTGAGTTTTTCGGCGATCGGGTCGGGCTTCGGCGCCGGCGGCTCCGGCGGCGGCGTAGGTTCTTTTGCGGCCTGCAGTTCCTTTTTCTCGGTGACCTTGGGCTTAGCCTGTTCGATCGGCTTGGGCGGCTCCTCCGCCTTTTTCTCCACTAGCGGCTTCGGCGTCTCGACCTTGGGCGCGTCCTTGACGCCCTTTGTCATCTCCGAAAAATCCTTCTCGCTGATGAAGTCGACGGGCAGCGACTCCGCCGGTGTGACGTCGAAGGTTTTGCCGGAAAATGATAGCGTCGCCCACAGCAGCACTGCCGCGTGCAGGCCAGCCGATATCGCGGTCGCCTTTCTCATCACTGCGCTTTCGCGCCCTGCTCGAATTCGGTGACCAAGGCTACTCGATTAAAGCCGGCCGACGACAGCCGCCCCATCACCCTCATCATGGTGCCATAGTCGACCCTCTTGTCCCCACGGACGTAGACCCGGGCCTCTTTGCCGCCGCGCGCCTCGGCCACAGCCTGCATCTTGGCGACCAAATCGTCCGCGGCGATTTCGCTATTTTGCAGGAAAATCTGGCCCTTGTCGTTGACCGAGACGGTAAGCGGCTCTTTGTCCTGCTCAAGGCTTTTGGCCTGGCTCTGCGGCAGATCGATAGGAACCCCGACCGTCAGCAGCGGTGCCGAAACCATGAAGATGATGAGGAGGACAAGCATCACGTCGACCATTGGCGTGACGTTGATTTCGCTCATCACCCGCTGGCGATGATGCTT
>DASSYU010000311.1:0-7570 GCA_035703125.1 Pseudolabrys sp.
AAACAGCACGCAAAGTATGATCAGGAGAATTGCAAGGCGCCAATTGATGACAAGGGACAGCGGCACAAGGATGAAAAGAGAGACGAAGGCCGCCAGATGCTCGCGGAAGAACCCCAGCCAGAACGCCCACAGTGTATCCGCGCCCTGGAGCATGATTTTCATGAGCCGGCCGGAATGCGTTTCGCCGTGGTAAGCGAGCGGCAATTGCAGAATGTGTTCGAAATAGTCTGTCAGCACGAGCAGGCGGCGCCGGTGCGACAAGCGGTCGGCGTAAAGCGCGACCCACGCGCCGCACAGGATGGTGAACAAGCCGAAAGCGACCCAGGCAATGAGCAGCAGCCCGAGCGTCGCCCAGTCGGCCGAAGCAGGATTTCCTTGTGCGCCAGCCAGCAGATTGATGACGCGGCCGAACAGCACCGGCTCGGCGAACTGCGCCAAAGCCAAAGCGACATTGGCGAAGGCGAGAAACCAGGCCAGCCGCCGGTCCGTCCCGAGCTGTTCAAGGACGCGCAGATAGAGACGCAGAAAACTCATGCGCCGAATAGTAGCGAATTTTCTCCGCTAGTTGTTGCTCGTGGGCGGGCTGGGTGCGGGCTGGGCGGCTGGCGGAGCAGCAGGTGCTGGCGCCGGCGGAGGCGCTGCGGCTGGGGCAGGGGGCGGCGCGGGTGGTGATGTCCAGGCCTTATAGTCGGCCTCGGACACCGTGGGCAGTTTTTTCAGAAAGGCGGCGATCGTCCAGATCTCTTCGTCCTTGGCGCCGGCCAGCTGGAAGCTCGGCATGCCGGTCATGTTGATTCCATTCTTGACCACCCAGAACAACTGCGCGGGGGTTGTCTGATCGACGACCTTTTTGAGATCCGGCGGGTCGGGGTTAAGCCCTTCAGAATATTTCAGCCAGGGGACGCCGGGGGCGCCATGGCAGTTCGCACAGCCATGCGCGGCGAATGCCTTGGCGCCGGCTTGCACGGTCTGCGCATCGTTGATGTTGGCCGGAGGTTGGTCGGTTGCGTGCCGACTGATCGATGCCGTTCGCGTCTGGATCAGCGCCCAGCGTACGATCCCAGGGTCCTCGGCAGTGGCTGCCACGCTGTAAAAACCGCCGAGGAAAAATACGGCAGCACCGATCCCCACAATGATTGCAAGAGCGCCGATCAATGCAAGAAAACGCATAAGTGCCTCCACGGCATTAATTTTTAGGGTCAAACGATACACCGGCCTAGGGATGGCGAATGTTACGTTATCGTGATCATAACTAATCGATGAGAGCGGAAAAAGTTCAACCGTGCGGATGTATGTGGGTTGCGTACTGGGAGAGGTAAGCGAGCAGCTTCATTTCCCGTCTGCCGCGCGTCACCGTGTCCAGCACAAGGCCAATCCCGGTACACAAAAATGCCAGTAACATGAGACCTGTCGCGAGCACTGCGGTCGGCAATCGCGGCACCAGTCCCGTTTCAAGGAAGGTAACGACGATAGGAATTGCAAGGCCGATCGAAACAAGCGCCGCAATCAGGCCGAAGCCCGCAAAAAATGGGAGTGGCCGCTCGGCACGATAGAGATTTGCGATCGTAAGCAGAATACGGAAGCCGTCACGCCACGTACTGAGCTTGGACGATGATCCTTCGGGTCGCGCATAATATGGCGTCTCGATCTCATCAACCGGCAAGCCGAGTTGGAGAGCGTGCACCGTGAGTTCGGTCTCGATTTCGAAGCCGCCGGAGAGAACCGGAAACGATTTGACGAAGCGGCGCGAGAACACGCGATAGCCGGACAGCATGTCGTTGAAGGATGGCCCGAAAACCCAGGCAACGAAGCCGGACAAGATCCTGTTGCCGGCGCGATGACCCGTGCGATAGGCGACCTTGTCATTGTCGACGCGGCTGCCGACGACCATGTCCAACTGGCCGTCGATCAGTCGCTCGATCATCGGGCGTGCACTCGGCGCATCATATGTGGCGTCGCCGTCGACGAGCACATAGATATCGGCGTCAACGTCGGCAAACATCCGCCTGACGACGAAACCCTTGCCGCGATGCTTTTCCTCGAACACCTTGGCCCCGGCTGCGCGAGCGATTTCGGCGGTCCTATCCGTTGAATTGTTGTCGAAGACGAAAATCGCGGCTGCGGGCAGGGCTGCCCGAAAATCCCTCACGACCTTGTCGATTGCGGCCTCTTCGTTGAAGCAAGGCACGAGCACGGCGATTCGGTACGGCTCGAAAAGGCCCGCCCCGTGACTGGCCGATGTCGTGGTTGCAAGCGTCAATGCAAGCCCCAGCCTCCGCCGAACGACTCATTTTCTGCCCGGCGCGCAGAAACAGACCATGATCATTCGATGAATGCAATTGCTCCTGTTTCATCGATTCAATTCGGATATCTGCCGGTAGCACCCTAAAATGCAGCGGTTATGGACCTGCGGCTATCAAGCGCGGCCGCCGCTATAATACTATAGTGAAGAATTCGATCCGTCTTGCAAAGCCGATGCATGGCGGGATTGCTCGGTTGATACGAAATTTCGATTGCGGGGGATGAGAATGCAATTCCTGAGTCATAGCGAATGGCCAATATGGTTTGGCTACGCGGCTGTCATTTCGAGCATCATCACTTGCGCGATGAAGACAATGATTCCGCTCCGAATTGTGAGCATGACCTGCAATACGCTGTTCATCATCTATGGATTTTTCGGGGGCATATATCCCACGCTGGTACTCAACCTCGTTCTCCTGCCGCTCAACACATTGCGCCTGCATCAGATGCGGAAATTGATTCAGGACGTGGAGGCCGCCGCATCGATGGGAGAAACGTCGATAGATTGGTTGAAACCATTCATGTCGCGCCGCAGCTTCCGTAAGGGCGACATCGTGTTCCGCAAGGGCGACACTGCGGATGCGATGTATTACAGCGTCACCGGGCGCTACCGGCTGAAGGAGATGGGAATAGAAATTCCAGCAGGGCAGGTGTTCGGCGATCTGGGTTTTCTGGCGCCTGACAATCGGCGAACGCAGACTATCGAATGTACAGAGGACGGAGAGGTTCTGACTGCAACGTACCAGCAAGTGAAGGAGCTGTACTTCCAAAATCCGCAATTCGGGTTCTTTTTTATGCGGCTGACGAGTGAGCGGCTGTTCGACAACATCAAAAGGCTGGAACAGGAAATTGTGCGGAAGAATGAAGTGATCGCGGAACTCGGCGGGACCGCCTGAGGGAACTCACTGTCGGCGTTTACGCATTGTATATGCGTGAAGTCGCAAGTTGACTTTCGACAGGTCCCTTTGTCACCTAGGCTACCGTCGATTCTGGGCGCCTGCAAGAAAAACGAGCTGCCTTCCGCAAACGCGTATTGAAGACCGCGCAGATCATCCTCAGCGACAAAGCGCCAAAGCTTGATTGTGCCGTTCGGAATCTTTCGAATACGGGCGCGTGCCTGCAGCTTTCCACGACATATGGAATTCCAGTGAGCTTCGATGTTGTGCTCGACGGAGTTCGCCGCCCGTGTCGTGCGGTATGGAGAACCGACACCAAAATGGGTGTCATGTTTATCTAGCGGCTTATCGCCGGCGACCTCAGCCGTCAAATGCTGTTGCGGCGCATCATCCCTAAAATCTGATGCAACTTTTTATCTAATAATAAAACTGTCTGCCCGATGCTGTGCAGCAACGCAGGAGCCGCCAATGCGCGATTGGCTGTTTTTGCTGGCACCACCAGCTCTGATTTTTTACTTTATTGCCTACCCAGACAAATTCATAGAATTTGTTTTTTGGGCGAGAAGACTAATTGGCTGATTACAGAACCTTCAGCTCACTCAAACGATACGCCGACTCTTTTGCCATCCGTCCAAACGACGCGGCAATGTTTTGAGCCGACCTCGTCGTCAATTGTCAGCCGGAAGACCCGTGGCAGCCCAAAGGTGCTTGGAACATGAAGACCAGCGCCGGTGGTGGTCAGGTCCTCCACGGTACATGAGAGCTCTTGCCCGGCCGGACCGAACTTGATGACCCCGCGCCGATGGGTGGATACGCGCGAGTCTTGCCTGCGCTCGTTCAGGATTTGTGGATCTGTCACTTAAGATGCCTTCTGTGCGACAGTGCCCTCGCGCATCTCCGGAGTAAACGTGCCCGGCAGCATGTAAGTGCGCGTGCGTTTGCACGTGTAACAGACAAAAGTATTGCGTTGCATAGTGCGGACGACCGGATGCGGCGTGACTGCAACGTGAACCATTTCGGTCCGACATTGCGGGCACACGGCGGTGTTGTCTTTTGGATCCGATCCCGACATCGGTTGCCACGCCTTAAAGCCTGTCCAAAAAGGGCAGGGGTTCATTTCGAGCGATGCCTTCCGAAAAATAGGTCACGAAGTTTAAGAATTCATTCATGAGCTACCGGAGTGCGTATTAACGCCTCGCAGCAGTCGCTCAGGCGTCGGAATCGGCACAATTCATCGCCGGTTTGCGCCGTTTTTGTCGTCCATGTGGTCGAAAAGCCCAATCCGAGCCAGCCATAGCTTTCGTCGATCAGGTGCCATTCCGCTGCAAACATCAAAAAAGGTCCTCCATCTTTTGCTTTGGGAGTGAGTGCCCGTCACAACCCGACTGCAGGCCGAAAGCGTCAGCGTGGGTATTCGCTTGAGCGGGCTCCAGCGCCGTGGCCTGTGGTGCCGGGTGAAGCGCCAAGCCCGCCGCGAGGATCGAGACAGTTGCTGCGCCTATTGAGAGCGCACGCGTGAAACCTTGCAGTGGCCTCTGATCGGAGGTGTCCGCGCTCGATGCCAAGAAACTGGCTGCGGTGCATTTGATATTTTCCATGCACTGGCCGATGCGCACGAAATCCGGATACACCAGAGCTCCGAGTTCGGTCAGGCGGACGCGTGAATTGCTTCTTTTAAACAACCGTCCGCCGATTTCCTGCTCCAGAAGCTGTATGGCCCGCGTCAGCGATGGCTGGGCCACGCCGCAGCGCTTGGCGGCATGCGTGAAGCTTTGGGCTTCGCACAGCGCGAGAAAATAAGTGACCTGGCGTATCTTCATCGGCTTGCACCTAGTGTGCAGCGAGCTCTATTGCGCGCGATACGATCGGTGAGGAAACGGCGACTGCGAGCCCGAACACATAGAAAACCAGCCAGATGGTGGCCACCGCGGCTTCAGAGCGGCTGCGCAACTCTGCCCGCCGGCGCCGCGTCTTTCGAAAGTCGGCTGATGTACGCATCGCGACCTCCAATTTTGGAGATCGGTAGCACGGGCTTTGGGATTGGCACGGTGAGCTAGCTCACAGTTCGCCGAAAGATCGCAGTGTCCGATCCGGGCCAGTTTCAAGCGATGAAGCGCTCGCCGGGGCCAGAAATTACCGATCGTTTGACCGCTCGAAATGGCACAATTGGAGCGGCTTTGGCCTAATTCGCGTGCTTGGTGGGTTTTAGAGCTGGGCCGAAGAGGCTGCCACGCCAGACCGATTTATCGTATCTTTGCGATTATTGGCTTGAGAGTTGGATTCGACCGAGATGGCAGCTGGGACGAGCGGGCAATCACGAACGCAAGTGTTCGACAGGAACACGCTGCTTCGGGCCCACCCCTTTTTCAAGGATCTCGGCGACGCGGTCATAGAGCGGCTGGCGCCTCGCGTCATAAACAGCAAAATCAAAAAGGGCGCGATCATATTTCGGAAAGGCGATGTCGGCTCGCGGCTCTATGCCGTTCGGTCAGGCGCCGTGAGAATCAGCACTCCGTCCGAGCAGGGCAAGGATGCAATCTTTAATTTGATTGTTCCCGGCGACCTGTTCGGGGAGATTGCCTTCCTCGATGGCGGGCAAAGAACTGCGGACGCCGTCGCAATCGACAATTGCGAACTCATGATCATCGAGCGGCGGGATTTCATCCCCCTGATTCAAGACGATCCCGAGCTGGCGGTACGACTTATCAAGGTGCTCTGCGCGCGTCTGCGCAGGACCAGCGAGCAGGTCGAAGATATTGTTTTCCTCGGCTTGCCGAATCG
This sequence comes from Pseudolabrys sp., assembly GCA_035703125.1. Taxonomy (GTDB): domain Bacteria; phylum Pseudomonadota; class Alphaproteobacteria; order Rhizobiales; family Xanthobacteraceae; genus Pseudolabrys. The sequence goes on from DASSYU010000311.1 coordinate 5,979, forward strand.
CCTCGCCAAAGTGCTGCTCCATCTTTACCGACCGTCGGCCGACGTGCCGCCGAAGACCAAAATTCAAGTGACCCAACGGGAAATCAGCCAGATGATCGGGGTGTCGCGCGAGAGTGCGAACAAGCAGCTTCAAGCCTGGCAACGCAGGAAGTGGCTCAAGCTGGAGCGGGGCGGCATCGTAATCGTGGCGCCGGATGCGCTGCGCGATCTCGTGTCGAGCAGCGCGCTTTAGTCGAGAAACGTCAGAGGCCTGGCGATACTTTCCAACGACTTGCGCTCTGCGTCGATGCCCCAACGCCACGCTACACAGCCTGCCAGCACCATGAGTGCGGCGCCCGTCAAATATCCGCCGAAAACGCTCGTTCGTGAGCCGGTCTCGATGAGGGCACCGAACAGCCAGGGTGCAATGACGCCGCCCACGCCGGTGCCCACCGCGTAGAAGAAAGCGATCGCGAGCGCGCGGATTTCAAGCGGGAAGGTCTCGCTGACAGTGAGGTAGGCCGAACTCGCCGCTGCCGAAGCGAAGAAGAAAATCACCATCCAGCAGGCGGTCTGGGTCGTTTCGTCAATGAGATTTTGCAGGAACAGCCATCCTGTGAGTGCAAGTAGTACGCCCGAAACAATGTAAGTGAACGCAATCATGGGCCGGCGGCCGCGCGTGTCAAACAAGCGACCGAGCAGCAGGGGTCCGAGAAAATTTCCGATTGCAAACGGCAGTATGTACCAGCCGACTTGGCTTGATGCGACACCGTAGAAGTCCGTAAGGATCAATGCATAAGTGAAAAATATTGCATTGTAGAAGAACGCCTGGGATGCCATCAGGCTTAGGCCAACCATCGTCCGACGAAAATGTTGCCGGAACAGAACGTCCATCACTAGGTGCAGCGGCGTTGACCGTCGGGCGCGCAGTTGGGCGCGCGGCAATCCATGTGCCGGGGGCAGCGATGAAAAGTGCGACTCGATATCGGCAATGACCTTTTTAGCTTCTTCTGTATGGCCATGTGTGATCAACCATCGCGGGCTTTCCGGAATCCAGAGTCGCATAAAAAAGATCAAGCAGGCCAGACAGGCACCGATCAGGAATCCGAACCGCCAGCCAAAATCCGGATCAATGATCCGTGGATTGAGCAGAACCACCGAGCCAAGCGCGCCGAGGGCCGCTCCGATCCAAAAGCTGCCGTTGATGACGAGGTCGGTCCTCCCGCGCACGCGTGCAGGAACGAGCTCCTGAATGGTGGAATTGATCGCCGAGTATTCCCCGCCGATACCGGCGCCGGTCAGGAATCGAAAAAAAGCAAAGCTTGCAATGTTCCAGGAGAATGCTGTAGCCGCGGTTGCCGTCAGATACACTGCAAGCGTCAGAAAAAAGAGCTTCTTGCGGCCGAATCGATCGGTCAGCCAGCCGAAAAAAATTGCACCGAACACGGCGCCGGCGAGATAGGCGCTGCTCGCAAGTCCGATGTCGGTATTTGAAAAGCGAAGCGACGGACTCTCTTTCAGAGCACCGGCCAGGCTGCCTGCCAGCGTCACTTCCAAGCCGTCGAAGATCCATGTGATGCCGAGGGCGACGACGACGAGAGTGTGGAAACGGC
>DASSYU010000414.1:0-6103 GCA_035703125.1 Pseudolabrys sp.
GGACCACCACGCCGAATCCACCTGCCGAGCCTGCGTGCCGCGCCACGGATTCATCCGAAACCGCGCCCGAAAAGCGCCGGTTGCGGCTTTCGCGATCGAGACGCAGCAGGTGACCGCGATAGGCGTCGGTTTCGCCGACCCACAATTTGCGGATTACGCCGCCATCGGGCAAAGGCTCATCCATATTGCTCTCCTCAAAAAATGGTCGCCCTTGCTTGGCAGCGTTTCCGGCGGCTCGGCGGTTCCCGAATCGCAACCATTAAGAGGATATGCTGCATTGCAGCAAGAATTCGACGTAGAGGCTCCTACGGAAACCCTCATCCGCAAAAAACGCATACCCACCAAAGGATTACCGCAGATGTTGTGCGCAATATAATGGACCTGAATCCCCCTGATTTACAGGGGCCCTTCGTTCCCCATAGGTGTCGCAAACCACCTTCTGCTCCTAGCCTCATGTCTGAAACCTTCAGCACACGCTATGCGGCGCTTGTCGCGGCCGGAAAGATTGAGGCCGATCCTGGCCAGGCAATGCTCGGCCGGCGGCTGGCGGCACTCGAGCCGCGCATTGACCAGCATCGGCTGGCGCGAAAATCATCGTCGCTCGGCTGGCTGTTCGGAAAGCGCGAACAGGCGGGCACACCCCTGAAAGGCCTCTACGTTTACGGTGAGGTCGGCCGCGGCAAGACGATGCTGATGGATCTCTTTTTAGAGACCAGCGCAGTCGTCCGTAAGCGTCGCGTGCATTTTCATGAATTCATGGCCGATGTGCATGAGCGCGTTTATGTCTACCGGCAGGAGATCAAGAACGGCGAGGCTAACGAACACGATCCGATCCAGCGTGCTGCCGCTGCAATTGCTGAAGAAAGCTGGGTTTTGTGTTTCGACGAATTTCATATCACCGACATCGCCGATGCCATGATCCTCGGACGACTGTTCACGCGGCTGTTCGAACTCGGTGTAGTCGTGGTCGCAACGTCAAATATTGCGCCGAGCGACCTCTACAAGGATGGGCTCAACCGCGCTCTGTTTTTGCCTTTCATTGCCTTACTCGAGCGCCACTGCGAGATTGTCCGGCTTGAGGCGCGCGTCGATTTCCGGCTGGAAAAACTTACTGGTGTCCCGACCTGGTACGTGCCGGACGATGTGAAAGCCGATACCGCGCTTGACGAGGCCTGGCAGCGGCTCACCGGCGGTCACGCCGGGGCGCCGCAGGAACTGACCGTTAAAGGGCACACGGTGCGGATACCGAAAGCCGCAATGGGCATTGCGCGATTTTCGTTCGACGATCTATGTGCCCAGCCGCTCGCCGCAAGCGACTATCTCAAGATCGCCCACGAGTTCCATACCGTGATCCTCGACCACATTCCGGTGATGGATTACGCGCAGAGGAACGAGGCCAAGCGCTTCATCATTCTGATCGACACGTTTTACGACAACGCTGTGAAGCTGCTGGCCTCGGCGCGAGCGCAACCTGACGAGCTCTACATTGCGACGGACGGGTATGAGGCCAACGAATTCAAGCGCACCGTTTCGCGCCTGATCGAGATGCGGTCCCAGACCTACCTCGGCCTTCCGCATGGGCCGAGACAGGGCCCCGGGTTCGATACCAAAGCAATCGTCGAGACCTGACCCCCAATTTTGGCTCTGGACTCGGAGCCTGCCGTTTGCTGGTATAATGTATACAAGGGTGCAACGCCCGGGTTTCGGTGCCTTGTCGGGCCAAACCTAACCGGTTAACCACCACGCGGCCGCGCTCCGCGGCAGCAGCAGTCGAGAGTTTTCCCACCATGGCGCGTAACAAAATCGCGTTGATCGGTGCCGGCCAGATCGGCGGCACGCTGGCGCATCTCATTGGCCTCAAGCAACTCGGCGACGTCGTGATGTTCGACGTCATGGAGGGAATCCCGCAGGGCAAGGCCCTCGATATCGCCGAATCCTCGCCCGTCAACGATTTTGACGCCAAGTTCGTCGGCACCAACAGCTATGACGCCATTGAGGGCGCCAACGTGTGCATCGTCACCGCAGGCGTCCCGCGCAAGCCGGGCATGAGCCGCGACGATCTTCTCGACATCAACTTGAAAGTGATGGGGCAGGTCGGCTCCGGTATCAAAAAATATGCGCCGGATGCTTTCGTCATCTGCGTCACCAACCCGCTCGACGCGATGGTCTGGGCCCTGCAAAAAAGCTGCGGCCTGCCACAGCAACGAGTCGTGGGGATGGCAGGCGTGCTGGATTCCGCGCGCTTCCGGTACTTCCTGGCGGACGAATTCCATGTCTCGGTCGAAGACGTGACAGCTTTTGTGCTCGGCGGGCACGGCGACACCATGGTGCCGCTGATCCGCTATTCGGCGGTCGCCGGAATCCCGGTGCCCGACCTGGTTAAGATGGGCTGGACTACGCAGGCGCGGGTCGACGAGATCGTGAAGCGCACGGCCAATGGCGGAGCGGAGATCGTCAACCTGCTCAAGACAGGTTCGGCATTTTATGCGCCAGCAGCGTCCGCGGTTGCGATGGCGGAGAGCTATCTGCTGGACAAGAAGCGCGTTCTGCCCTGCGCCGCCTGGCTCAACGGCGAATACGGGATCAAGGATCTCTATGTCGGCGTGCCGGTTGTTATCGGCGCCAAGGGCGTCGAGCGCATCGTCGAGATCGAACTCAACGGCGGCGAGCGCGGGATGTTCGAAAAATCGGCGGCGGCTGTGCAGGGTCTGGTCGAGGCCTGCAAGAAGATCGCGCCCAATCTCGGCAACTAAGAAGAACGGCGGGTGGCATGAATATCCACGAATACCAGGCAAAGGCGGTATTGCGCGAATTCGGCGTTCCGGTGCCGCGCGGTGTTCCGGCTTTCAGCGTGGACGAGGCCGTCAATTGCGCCAAGGAGTTGGGCGGTCCTGTCTGGGTCGTGAAGGCGCAGATTCACGCTGGCGGCCGCGGCAAGGCTGGCGGAGTCAAAGTCGTCAAATCGATCGACGACGTGAAAAAGGAATCCACACGCATCTTGGGGTCGACGCTTGTCACGCATCAGACCGGCCCGAACGGCAAGAAGGTCAACCGGCTGTACATCGAGGAAGGCTCGGCCATCGACCGCGAGTTCTATCTCTCGGCGCTGATCGACCGTGAAACCTCGCGCGTTGCCTTTGTGGTCTCGACCGAAGGCGGCATGGACATCGAGGAAGTCGCGCACAAGACCCCCGAAAAAATACTCACCTTTTCGGTCGATCCGGCCACCGGCATCATGCCGCATCACGGCCGCCGCGTGGCACAGGCGCTGAAGCTATCCGGCGGTCTCGCCAAGCAGATCGAGTCGATTCTGCCGAAGCTCTACGCCGCCTTCACAAGCAAGGATATGAGCCTGCTGGAGATCAATCCACTGGTGGTGACCAAGGACAACAAGATCATCTGTCTCGACGCCAAGGTCGGCTTCGACGGCAACGCGCTCTATCGCCACGCCGATATCGTCGCGCTACGCGACCTGACCGAGGAAGACGAGAAGGAGATCGAAGCCTCGAAATACGATCTCAACTACATTGCGCTCGACGGCTCGATCGGCTGCATGGTCAACGGCGCAGGGCTTGCGATGGCGACCATGGACATCATCAAGCTCTACGGCATGGCGCCCGCGAACTTCCTCGACGTCGGCGGCAGCGCGACCAAGGAGAAGGTGACGGCGGCGTTCAAGATCATCACCTCCGATCCAAACGTTAAGGGCATCCTGGTCAACATTTTCGGCGGCATCATGAAGTGCGACGTGATTGCCGAAGGCGTCGTCGCGGCGGTGAAGGAGGTCGGCCTCAAGGTGCCGCTGGTGGTGAGGCTCGAGGGTACCAATGTCGATCTCGGCAAGAAGATCATCAAGGAGTCCAGGCTCAACGTAACCTCGGGCGATGACCTCGACGACGCCGCGCAGAAGATCGTCAAGGCCGTGAAGGGCGACGCGTAATGTCCATCCTTATCGACAAGAACACCAAGGTCGTCTGCCAGGGGTTCACCGGCAAGAACGGCACCTTCCATTCGCAGGCGGCGATCGCCTACGGCACCAGGTTGGTCGGCGGCACGTCGCCGGGCAAAGGCGGTTCGACCCATCTCGATCTGCCGGTCTTCGACACTGTCGCCGAGGCCAAGGAAAAGACCGGCTGCGATGCGAGCGTGATCTATGTTCCGCCGGCCGGCGCCGGTGATGCGATCTGCGAGGCGATCCAGGCCGAAATTCCGCTGATCGTCTGCATCACCGAGGGCATCCCCGTTATGGATATGGTCAAAGTGAAGCGCTCGCTGAGCGGCTCGAAGTCGCGCCTGATCGGCCCCAATTGCCCGGGCGTGATGACGGCGGGTGAGTGCAAGATCGGCATCATGCCGGGCAACATCTTCAAGCCGGGCAAGGTCGGCATCGTCTCGCGCTCGGGCACCCTCACCTACGAAGCTGTCTTTCAGACCAGTCGCGAAAACCTGGGTCAGACAACGGCCGTCGGTATAGGCGGCGATCCGGTGAAGGGCACGGAATTCATTGCGGTGCTGGAAATGTTTCTCGCCGACCGAAAAACCGAGTCGATTGTCATGATCGGCGAAATCGGCGGCGTGGCCGAGGAAGATGCCGCGCAGTTTCTGAATGATGAGGCGAAACGCGGCCGCAAGAAGCCCATGGTCGGCTTCATTGCCGGGCGGACTGCACCACCGGGCCGCCGCATGGGCCATGCCGGTGCGATCATTTCGGGCGGTAAGGGCGACGCCGAGTCCAAAATCGCCGCAATGGAGTCGGCCGGGATTAAGGTATCGCCGTCACCGGCTCGGATCGGAAAGACCTTAGTCGAGGTGCTGAGAGGATAGCTACCGCCCTATTCCACAGAGCCCGTGATGCGACGCGTGGCGTTTGGCAATTTCAAGCGCACCTACACACAGACTAACAACAACATACCGGCATCTGAAGTATTCCAGCAGAGCAACAACCGCTGGGGCTGGGTCCTCGGGGGTTGGCATGGAATGGGCAATCAATCAAAACTGGAGCATCAAGGGCGAGGCGCTCTACCACCAATTCAAGAACGACGACGTGGCTTTTGTCTGCACGGTTTTCTGTTCGCCGGCTGAGTCCAAGCGTTTCAGCAATGAAGACTCGATGTGGGTCGGCCGTGTCGGAGTCAATTACCGGTTCGGTGCTTTGCGGTAAGCTAGGTTTGCTCAACCTGAAGACGTCTATTGCTACAGCGGCCCCGGTGTAAAGCCGGGGCCGTTTCGTTGCATTGCGGGCGTACCGAATAAAACTGCGGCGAGAATTCCGACCAGTCCACCATGCCTGCCCGAATCGCGAAAACCCCGATAGAAGTACTGAAATCCTGATTCAGTGCTAGCTCTTTCGTAGACTTACAGACGTCATAAATAGAGTTACAACAGCCACATCGACGCTGCGCCCGGCTTTGGGGCGCGGCGAAGCGCGCATTTTCAGGCCGCGCAAGGATCAGACCATGTCCCGCCAGGACGCCAACGCCATCTTTGCAAACACGTCGTTCCTCTACGGCGGCAACGCCGCTTACATTGAAGATCTCTACGCCAAATACGAGGCCGATCCGGCTGCGGTCGATGCCGAGTGGCGGGCTTTTTTCCAGAGCCTGAAGGACGAGAAGGCCGACGTCGTCAAAAGCGCGCACGGGGCATCCTGGAAGAAGCCGAACTGGCCCGTACGCGCCAATGGCGATCTCGTCGCTGCCCTCGACGGCCAATGGGCCGAAACCGAAAAGAAGATCGGCGAGAAGATCTCGGCGGCGGCGCAGGCAAAAGGTGTCGCGGTCTCATCTGCCGACGTCCTGCAGGCGACGCGCGATTCGATTCACGCGCTGATGCTGATCCGTGCCTACCGCATTCGCGGCCACTTCCACGCCAAGCTCGATCCGCTGGGACTCGAGCCTGAAAAGAACGAGGAAGAACTGGATCCACGCTCCTACGGTTTTATCGAAGCCGACATGGATCGGACGATCTACCTCGATAAGGTGCTCGGCCTCGAGTTCGCGTCGATGCGCGAGATCGTCGGCATCCTTCGCCGGACCTACTGCCAGACGCTTGGCGTCGAGTTCATGCACATCTCGAATGCCGCGCAGAAGAGCTGGATCCAGGA
>DASSYU010000558.1:0-2078 GCA_035703125.1 Pseudolabrys sp.
CCAACCCTATTCATGCAAAGTGAACGGCAGGCCGCTGGTCTTCAACGAGTCCGCGCCCGGCAACTACTCTTATCCGTGGCGCGACAATTTCTGTGAGCACCGCCGGTACTTCGTCGGCCAGTGCCCCGGAGGCGAAGGCCATCAGGGCCAGGACATCCGGCCAAGCTCGTGCATGCTGTTCAATGACGGCGCCGATCGCTGTCAGCCTTATCAGCACGAGGTGGTGGCGGCCCATGACGGTTTTATTCTGCGCCCACGCAAGCAGGAGGCCGTCTACCTGTTCATCAATACTCCATCCAAGCACGTGCGCGTCCGCTACATGCACATGAACCCGAACCAGCTCGATGCTGATGGCATCGTCAGCGGCAAGCTTGTGCGCGAAGGCGACATCATCGGCAAGGTCGGCAACTACAACCGCACGGAACGCGGCACCACCTATCACCTGCATTTCGACATGCAGGTGCCGACCAAGGTCGGTTGGGTCTTCGTCAATCCCTACATGACGCTCGTGGCCGCTTATGAGCAATTGATCGGCGCGCGGGGAACGGAGATCAAGGACAGCGATCCGGCTCCTGCTGTCGTCGGCGTGCCGCCCGTGATCATGAGCCCTTCCGATCGGCAATCCGTTGTGCAGGTGCCGATCGTGCAAACGCATGCGTCCGCCAACGCAAACAGCAAGCCGCAGAAGGCAAAAGAAAAGCCTCACAAAAAGCGCAAACACGTCCGAAAACGGCGTAAGCGCGACGACGGCTAGCGACATCCTGCCGATTGTGCGGGCACACACCACCATTACAATGCTGACATGGCGCGAATCCTTTCTCCCTTTTCTGCGGAAAGCTTCAGCCGCCGGTCATTCCTGCTGAGCGCAGCCGTTTTTGCTGCATGCTTCTCCATCAACGGCGCCGCCGTTGCAGTGCAATCGCCGGCATTCGCGCGCTGGGTTGCAAATTTTCGCCCGCGCGCGGTCGCGCGCGGCATTTCGGAGCAGACCTATGACCGGGTGATGGGCAACGTGACGCCGGACACGAGCGTCTACGCGCAGTTCAGCTCGCAACCCGAAGTCACGGAGCAGATGTGGCAGTATATCAACCGGCGCTGCTCGGAGTGGCGTGTCATCACAGGCAAAGAACGGGCAAAACAATACGCCGCGCTCCTGTCACGCATTGAAAAGGAATACGGCGTCGATCGCTACGTTTTGGTCGGGCTGTGGGGCATGGAGTCGTCGTTCGGCGATGTCATGACCAACCCGAAATACATGCGGCCGATCATTCCCGCGCTCGCCGCCCTCGCCTGGGGCGAGCCGCGGCGGCGAAAGTATTGGGAGGCCGAACTGCTCAACGCGCTCACCATCGTTGACCGCGGCTGGGCCAAGCCTGAGGAGATGGTCGGCTCATGGGCCGGCGCGATGGGTCACACACAATGGATGCCGGAGGTCTGGCTGAACATGGGCGTCGACTACGACCGCGACGGCCGCGCCTCGCCTTTCGGCAAGCCGGACGACGCCTTCGCAGGCACGGCGCGCTACCTGGTCGAGCGCGGAAACTACCGGCGCGGCGAAGCCTGGGGCTGCGAGGTCAAGGTGCCGGCCGGCCACACGCGCCTTGCAAACAACCGGACGATGCGTCCTTACGCGAAATGGCACGATCTGGGCGTGGGCCGCGCCGACAACACCGCATTTGCCCGGCCTGGCGACCAGGCAAAGCTCTGGATCCCGGTTGCCGGCGGGCCGGCGTTCCTGCTCGGACAGAATTTCCAAGCGGTCTATTCGTACAATCCATCCAGAAGTTACGCGCTTGCGCTCTGCCATCTCGGCGACCTGATCCGGGGCCATCCGCCGTTCCGCCAGCAGTTCCCCGGCGGCGAACGCGCGCCCACTCTGGAGGAGGTCAAGGAAATACAACGCCGGCTCAATGAGCACGGTTTCAAGAACGACGTCGACGGCCGCACCGGCAGCGACACGGTGCGGGCGATCATCGCCTTCCAGAAGAAGGTCGGAATGGAGCCCGACGGCTACGCAGGCCTGAAATTGCTCGCCCGATTGCGTCAGGGCCCGTAATCCGGTTGGATGCCCGCTCATC
>DASSYU010000051.1:0-2985 GCA_035703125.1 Pseudolabrys sp.
GCCCGACCGCGGGTCCTCGGGATTGCCAACCAGAAAGGTGGGGTCGGCAAGACCACGACAGCAATCAACCTCGGTACGGCGCTCGCCGCCATCGGTGAGCATGTGCTGATCGTGGACCTCGACCCGCAGGGTAACGCTTCAACGGGCCTCGGCATCGAGCGCAAATCGCGCCGGACATCGACCTACGACGTGCTGACCGGCGCCGCGCCGATGCGCGATGCGGTCCTGCCGACGGCAGTGCCACAACTTTATATTGCGCCGTCGACGCTCGATCTGTCCGGTCTCGAACTTGAGATTGGCCAACAGCGCGACCGGGCGTTCCGCCTGCGCAATGCGCTTCGCCAGCTCAACACCGGCGCACGCCCTTACGATTTCACTTATGTGCTCGTCGATTGTCCGCCATCGCTCAACCTGCTGACAGTTAACGCGATGGCGGCCGCGGATTCGATTCTTGTGCCGCTGCAGTGCGAGTTCTTCGCGCTCGAAGGTCTGTCGCAGCTTTTGAAAACCGTCGAGCAGGTTAAGACAACTCTTAATCCGACGCTCTCGATCCACGGCATCGTGCTGACGATGTATGACTCGCGCAATAATCTCTCCAACCAGGTTGTCGCCGATGTGCGCCAGTTCATGGGAAACAAAGTGTATGAGACTATAATCCCACGCAACGTGCGCATCTCGGAAGCGCCGTCTTACGGCAAGCCGGTGCTCGTCTACGATCTTAAATGCGTCGGCAGCGAAGCGTATCTGCGTCTTGCGACCGAAATCATCCAGCGAGAGAAGGCTTTGAAGGCAGGGTAGTGCACGATCGCGCGCGCGCCGGAATAGTCAACAAACGCGGAAAGGGATAGCGTGGCACGGAATTCAGGAGCGGCGATGGCAGATCACTCGCGATTGGGGCGCGGTCTTGCTGCGCTGATGGGCGATGTCGGTGACGAACCCCCCCTCGCCGACAGCGGGCGTAAACCTCGTCGTGCGCCGATCGAAAACCTGCAACCCAATCCGCGCAATCCAAGACGGCTGTTCACCGATGATGAGCTCGATGAGCTCGCTACATCAATCCGCGAGCGCGGCATTATCCAACCGATTGTCGTGCGCGCGCTCAAGGGCGACAACTTCGAGATCATCGCCGGCGAGCGACGGTGGCGCGCAGCGCAACGTGCGGGACTTCACGACGTCCCAATTGCAGTCGTCGAAGCAAATGATGCGCAATCTCTTGAATACGCCATCATCGAAAACGTGCAACGCGCCGATCTCAATCCGATCGAGGAGGCGACCGGTTATCTTGCGCTCATGGACGACTTCAACCGCACGCAGGAGGAAGTCGCGCAGATCGTCGGAAAGAGCAGGCCGCACATCGCGAATACGATCCGGCTGCTGAAATTGTCTGAGCCTGTCAAGCAGCTGGTCCGCACCGGAGAAATTTCGGCAGGACATGCGCGGCTCCTGGTTGGACAACCTAATGCCGAACTGATCGCACATGAGATCATCGACAAAGGTTGGAGCGTTCGCGATCTGGAAGCGGACATGCGCAAGGACGTTGCAGCCCAGCTCCGCGACATGCGTCGCGAAGCCAAGGGCTTTGTCGTCAATATTCCAAAAGATCCCGATACCCGTGCGCTTGAGCGACGGCTCTCCGATGCGCTGGGGCTCGATGTCAGCGTCGATCACCGCGGCGAAAGCGGGACATTGCGCATCAAGTACCGCAATTTGGAACAGCTCGATGCGGTCCTAAAGAAGCTGGGCGGTTAGGGCTTTAACCGCCACTCAGCCTTACTTCGACGCGGGCATCTGCCTTCATGTCGGGCTCTGTCAAATGATCAAGCCTGGCGCGCATATTGGCGAGTTCCCCCTCCTCATTGGCGAACCCATCATGGCGCTGCCGCCTTGCGGCGTCGAAATCAATTGCATAGACCTCGCCAACTGGGCCGGTCGGCCAGTCTTCGCCAGGCAATAATGTGATCTTCACACCCGGAATGAGGCCTTGCGCGAGGAACGGATCAAAATAGCGCATACTGCGCTCATTGAGATCGAGCCCGCGGCCCGCTTTTAGCGGACCAACGTCGTTGATCTTAACAATCAATCGTTTTTCGCCGCTTGCAACGAGAGCGTAGGTCGGCTGGTAGAGCTTGCCGTAGCGCACCCCGCCAAATTGATACCGTAGCCTGGTTTGGATTGCAGCGGTCCATGCCGAGAGATCGTACAACTCACCTGAAGCCGTCTGGGCGCCACCTTCTTCCTTGCCGTCCCGATACGGATTGTAGGTTGAAATCGTGCCAACAATTGTCGTGCGGGAAAGGGCACCTTCTTCCTGGATACGCGGCAAGCCCACCATGGCCGCCAATTTTAGAATTGACCGATATGCCGCCGAGAATTTCGACACCGTCTCCTTACGCGCGTGCGAAACGACGTTTGTGCCGTCGCTACTGAGCTTCGAAAAAATGATGTCTGCCGACTGATGTGCGGTCGGATCCGCCTGCAGCGGAACAAGACCGGTCGTTGCATTGTCATTTATCGCTGCAAGCTTGAATGGAGACAATGCCACCGTGCTTTCCAATTCGCATGTCTCGCGACCTGCGTCGAAATCGACCAGAAAAACCAGCTCGGAATCGCCAGCCGCTGAAGATCCGGCATGTGTGAATGACAATACGACGGATCCGACATTGGCCTCCGTCTGCATCGAAGCTATCGCTGCTGAGAAACCGGTTTCGAGATCGTCCCATACCATCGCGAACAGGAATGCGGCGGCAAGCAACGGTGCGATCAGCGCTTCTCCGTGCTTTGCGGAAAGCAAATTTCGGATTGCATTGAGCGGGAGAAATAACGCTGGCGGGGCCATCAACACCCTCGGCAGTTGAATAACTTTCGACGTAATGCTGTACCGATGGCTTATAAAACGCGCGTAAAATGCTTCGCGAAATTGCTCTTACAGTTTTAAGTAAATGCGCGACATCGCATTTCCAGTTTTGCGAACGGAGGATATTTCAG
>DASSYU010000089.1:0-5142 GCA_035703125.1 Pseudolabrys sp.
AGCGAAGCCGCGGTGAAAGAGCACGCCAAGCTCAGCGGCTTTCCGGCGACAAAGATCACCGAGGTGCGCACCGTCCTCGACCCGATGACGGAGGCAGCCTGATTGCCCGGTGCCACCCTTGCGTTCCCGGCGAAGGGCGGCACTCTCGGCCTGCAAGGCAGGAGAGTTGCGCCATGATACACTTTGGCAAAGCGGATAGCGGACAATTTTGCTGGCTCGATCTCGCTGCCACCGACGCCAGTAGCGCAAAAACGTTTTATCGCAATCTGTTCGGCTGGACGTCGCACGAGCAGCTGGCGAACGGTGGCAGCTTCACGCGTCTGCGCCTGTCCGATCACGACGTCGGCTCCATCTATCAGCTCAGAGAGACCCTTCTTGATAACGGGATGACGTCGCATTGGACGCCCTATGTGCGGGTGAACGACATCGAGCACGCCGCGGGACGGGCGACGCAGTTTGGCGGCAAAGTTGTGGTCGATCCATTCCTGGTGTCGGACGTTGCGCGCATCGCACTTATCCTGGATTCGGTGGGCGCAGTGGTCGGCCTCTGGGAACCAATCGCGGCTGACAGAAAAGCGAACGGGCATGGCTAAAAAAGCGGCGTTCAAGCCCGACGTTTCGACATCGCAGTCGGCCGATCGCTTGCTCGACGTGACCATCGTGCTGCTTGAGCACGGCTACGCATCCACCGCCATCGCTCCCATCGAGATATTCCATTCCGCCGGCGTGGTCTGGAACTGGCTGCATGGCGAAGCCGAGAAGCCCCGATTTCGGGTGCGAACCGCATCGGTCGATGGACGCAAAGTCCGTGCGGCCGGTTCGCTTACACTTACTCCGGATTGTGCAATCACCGAGATCAAGCATACCGATATCATTCTTGTTGCCGCACCTGGCTGGGACGAGCTCGACCGGATCGCGAAAAGTACGCTTCTCGTGCCGTGGCTGCGCAAGTGGTACGCACGCGGAGCCTTTATTGCCGCAGCTTGCACAGGTGTCGCCTATCTTGCCGAGGCCGGAATCCTGGATGGCCATGAGGCTACGACGCATTGGGGCGTCGCGGACGTCTACCGCCAGCGTTACCCGAAGGTTCGCTGGCGGACCGAGCAATTCGTGACGGAGGATGGCCGGATTTTCTGCAGCGGCGGTGTCTACGCCTCGATCGATCTAAGCCTCTATTTGGTTGAGAAATTCTGCGGCCACGAGATCGCGCTCAAGGTCGCCAAATCGCTGCTGTTAAGCATGCCGCGCGGCCGCCAGTCGGGCTATTCGGTCGTGCAGCTCTCGCGGCCTCACTCCGACGAGAAGATTCGCCAGACCGAAGAATATCTGCAGCAGCATTTCGACAGTGACATCTCGATCGAGCATCTAGCCGACCGTGCTGGAATGGGTCCGCGCAATTTTATCCGCCGCTTCAAGGCGGCAACGGGCCGCGTGCCCGGCGCTTACATTCAGACGCTGCGGGTCTCGGCGGCCAAGGAATTGCTCGAGACCGGCACCTCCTCGATCCAGGCCGTCTGCGCGAAGATCGGCTACGAGGACATCGGCTTTTTCCGCAATCTGTTTAAACGCCATACCGGAATGACGCCGGGCGAGTACCGCGAACGGTTTTCGCAAATGAGTTTCGATCGCGGTGAGCTGATGACTGGACGGCTGAACGCCTGACGCGGTGCGAACTTCACGCCGATTTTAACGCGGCGCGGCTTAAGACGACGCAGATTTCCGAATGTGCGCGCGCAAAGCCGCGCAAAACAAGCACCCGCACGTAGTTAATAGAAAGTTTTTTATTACAAGTTGAAGCAATGTCCCTCCAATCGCTTAATGACCCACTGCGTAGGGTCCGCTGTCCGGTGGAGCAGCTTTTTGCTCGGGGCCGCAGCAGACCTGGGACGCAATGGTGCAAATTGTAATTCTCGACGACCGCGAAACTAACCGGAAGATCTTCTCGAAACTCGCCGGCTCGATCGAGCCTGGCGTGACCGTTCACAGCTTTGGCAATCCGGTCGAACTCCTTGCCTGGCTTGAACATAATACGCCTGACCTGGTCGTCACCGATTTCAAAATGCCGTCGATGGACGGCGCGGAATTTATCTGGCGCCTGCGCGCTCTGCCGCACTGCGGTGAGATCCCCGTCATCGTGATCACCGTCTACGAGGAGCGCGAATTCCGGTTGCGCGCGCTCGAGGCCGGCGCGACCGACTTTCTTAACAGCCCGGTCGATCACCAGGAGTTCGTGACCCGCGCGCGCAACCTCCTGAAGCTGCGCAAGCAACAGATTCAACTCGCTGAGCGCGCCGAAAACCTTGCGCAGGAGCTCAAGGACTCCGAGCGCTCGCGTGAGGAAGCGCTACGCGATTCGAGCGAGCGGCTGGCGCAGGTCATCGACACTGTTCCGGCCATGATCAGCGCGACCGACAGCCAGGGGCGCGTCCTGTTCATGAACGCCTATCTGGCCTCGCTTGCCGGCATCGGTCCGACCGAGGCGGTCGGTTTCGATATGCGTCCTGTGTTCGGCGAGGATCATGCCGCGCGCAGCAAGACTCTCGATCGCAAGGTCATCAGCACGCAAGCAGCATTGCCCAGCTTCGAAGAAGACATCGTCGATTGCAACGGCACCAAGCGCGTCTTCCTCACCACAAAAACGCCGTTGCGCGATTGCTCAAACGTCGTGGTCGGCGTGCTCACCTCCTCGCTCGACATCACGGACCGCAAACGAGCAGAGAACCACCTCTTCTACATGGCGCACCACGACGTCCTGACAAATTTGGCGAACCGCGCGCTGTTGTCCGACCGCTTGCGCCGTGAGATCGCCCGCACGCGCCGCGGCGACAGCCCCTTTGCGCTCCATCTCATCGATCTCGACGGCTTCAAGGACATCAACGACGGTCTCGGTCACCAGGTCGGCGACCAGTTCCTCGTCGAGGTCGCCAACCGGCTGCGCTCGGTCGTGCGTGACATCGACACGGTCGCCCGCCTTGGCGGCGACGAATTCGCGGTCCTGCAGACACGCGTCACGCGCAACGAGGACGCCGTCGACATGGCCAACCGTATTCTTGACGCGGTCAACAAGCCCTGGACGCACGCCGGCGAGCAGGTCACGCTCAGCGCCAGCATCGGCATCACCGTGCACCCGACCGACGGCACCGATGTGCAGGAGCTGTTGCGCAACAGCGACCTGGCGATGTACCGTGCAAAGCACGACGGCGGCAAGGTCTTCCGCTTCTACGCCTCTGACATGGACCGGCGCGCGCGCGCAAGTCTGATCCTCGATACCGATCTGCGCACCGCGATCGACAAGAACCAGTTCGTCCTGCACTACCAGCCGCAAATCGCACTGCGGACCGGACGCGTTACCGGTGCGGAAGCGCTGCTGCGCTGGCAGCGCCCCGGGCACGGCCTCGTCGGCCCGAGCGAATTCCTGGCACGTGCGGAGGAAAACGGCCTCATCATTCCGATCAATGAATGGGCGATGCGAGAGGCCTGCCGGCAGGCGAAGCTCTGGCAGCAGCGCGGGCATCCGCCGACCCGCGTCGGGGTCAACCTGTCGTCGATCCAGTTCTTCAAGCAGAACGTGCCGCTGTTGGTGACAAAGATCCTTGCCGAGACCGGTCTCGATCCGTGGCTGCTCGATCTCGAGCTCACGGAAAGCATCGTGATGCACAATACCGATGCCGTGTCGAAGGATCTCCAGCAGCTGCGCGAGCTCGGCGTCGGCATCTCCATCGACGACTTTGGGACTCGCTATTCGACGCTCGCCTACGTCAAGCACTTCCCGATCGACCGGCTGAAAATCGACCAGTGCTTCGTGCGCGACATAGCGACCAACCCGAGCGATGCCGCGATCGTGCGCGCGATCGTCAGCCTCGGGCACAGCCTGGACCTTGAGATCGTCGCCGAAGGCGTTGAGACGATGCAGCAGGCGACGATGCTGCGCGCTGAAGGCTGCGATGAGGTCCAGGGCTTTTACTTCGCTGGGCCGATGAGCGCCGAAGATTTGATCGCTTTCGTCCAGGAAAATCGCGCGCGGGCACGCAGCGCTTGAGGCTGACGATGAACATGGGCTTCCTCAGAAAAGCCTCTGTGCCCGGGATGCCCGGTCTGCGCATCCGCAGCCGCCTTTCCTGGATCGCAAGCCGGTTGCGCAACCGCCCGGATTCCGAACATGAGCTGACGGTCAACCGCCTCGCGCTCAGCGGCACTGCTTTCATGTACCTGATTGTTGCCGCGATGTTTGGCCGCGCCGACGCCGCACAGATGCTGCGCGAGCAGTGGCTGTATTTCGCACTTTACGAGATCGTTTCGATTTCCCTTTTTATCCACCTTCTCTATCAACCGGGCATCTCGGTCGGCCGACGCCTGATCGGCATGGTCTCGGACCTCGGCCTTTTCTCCTACGGCATGTATGTCGGTGGCGAAGCGTTCGCGCCGCTCTACCCGATCTACCTTTGGACCATCTTCGGAAACGGGTTCCGCTTCGGCGTGTCGTATCTGTTCGCCGCCACCGCGACCAGTGTTTTTGGTTTCGGAATCGCCATTGTCAGCGCGCCATTCTGGCACGAGCACCGCGGGCTGGCCGCCGGCTTGATGGCCGGCCTGATCCTGTTGCCGCTTTATGTCTCGACCCTGATCCGCAAGCTCTCGCAGGCCAAGCGTCAGGCAGAGGAAGCAAACCGCGCCAAGAGCGCCTTCCTCGCAAGCATCAGCCATGAGTTCCGCACCCCGCTAAATGCCATCATCGGTCTGAGCGACCTGCTCGGCAAAACCAAGCTCGATTCCGAGCAGGAGGAGATGTCCGAGACGATCGGAAAGTCAGGCCACCAGCTGCTGGCGCTCATCAACTCGATCCTCGACTTCTCACGTGCCGAGTCCGGCCGCATTACGGTCAAGCCGGCCGACTTCGACCTCGTTTCCATGCTCAGCGAAATCCGCAGCATGCTTGCGTTGGAAGCACAGCGCAAAAATGTCGGGCTCACGTTCCATTGCACGGCGCGGACGCCGCAACTTCTTGTCGGCGACAAGAATCACCTCGAGGAGGTGCTCACCAATCTTGCCAGCAATGCAGTCAAGTTTACCGAGCGCGGCTATGTGAACATTGCGGTCGACGCCGTCGCATGGGATGCCGACACCGCGCGGCTGCGTTTCGAG
>DASSYU010000337.1:0-3156 GCA_035703125.1 Pseudolabrys sp.
GGCGGATCTGAAGTGCTCGAGCGATATCAACGCTGGCGGCGCTTCGACACCATGACCATGAGCGTTGCGACCGACGGCTTGAACCGGTTGTTCTCGAACAATTCGGATGCGCTGCGTCTCGTCCGCGACATCGGCCTTGGACTGGTCGAGCGGATGCCGATGCTCAAGCGAATGTTCATTCGTGAAGCGGCGGGATTTACCGGCGACGTGCCGAAGCTGCTGAAGGGCGAGGCGCTCTAGTCGAGCAATCGCCGCACGATCGCGTCGATGTGGACGCGAGCACAGTCGATCATCGGAAAACCGGCGTTGCTGTCGGTGAACACGTTCGACAGATCAGTGCCAGCGATCAGCACCGACTGCGCACCGTCGCGCGACACAAACTCCCGGGCAATCTTGCGCAATTCATCGGCTTTTGCGCTCGATCCGCGGCCGTCGACGAATTCCTTGTAGAGTTCGTGGATCCTTTCGATCCGGGCCCCGTCGGGCATGATCGTTTCAATGCCTTCGAGGCAGCCAAACATGCGGCTTTCGATGGTAAAACGGGTTCCGAGCAAACCGACGCGCCTCAAGCCCTGCGCATCCACTGCTTGGCGAACTTCCGTGAGCATATTGATCAGGGGCAGCCGCGATAACGCGGTAAGTTCACGTGCACAAATGTGAGCGGTCGCGGCAACGATGGCGGTGAATTCGGCGCCACCCGCCGCCATGTCCGCGATCATGCCGGCGAAATAGCGTGCGAGGCCGTCGAAATCCTTGGCATTCACAGCGGCGTAGATGCGCTCAATCTCCGCATGAGCGATCAGAATCCGCAGCGAACGTCCTTCACGCTCATGCGCACCAACCAACTCCCGGTAATAGTGAACGGTCGCACCGGGACCGAGCCCACCAATAAGGCCGAGACAGCGGCCGGGTCTGCGCGCCGCATTCACGACAGCAGAACGCTGCCGACGTGGTCCTTGAACGCCTGGCGTGACGAGACCGCGCCGTACCAGCGGTCGAGGTTCGGCATCGGTGGCCGCTGCGGCACCAGCTGCACGAAGCGATAGCACATGACGCCGACCGGGATATCGCCGTAAGAAAATGCCGGCCCGGCAACGTATTGCGTCTTGCCCAATTGCGTGTCGAGAATCTTCATTGCGGCGGTGGTCTTATCCTGCGATGTCTTGATTGCTTCCATGTCTCGCTTTTCGGCCGGTGTTCGGATGAGCCCCCAGAATGCCTGGAAAATCGCGGGCCCGACGACCGACAACTGCCAGTCCATCCATTGGCTCGCCAGCGCGCGTTGTTTCGGATCCTTCGGCTCCAGCACGCCGTTCTTGTCGTGCTTGCCGGCAAGATAACGCACGACCGAATTCGATTCCCACAGAAGGAAGCCATCTTCCTCTTCGAGAGTGGGGACGAGGCCGTTTGGATTCATCGCAAGATAGGGCGCATCTTTGTTCTTGCCGAACGAGCCACCGATATCGATGCGCTGATGCTCAAGCTTGAGTTCGCCGACCGCCCACATCGCCTTTTGCACATTCGACGATGTATTGCGGCCCCAGATTTTGATCATTTCATTTCTCCCTAGTCACTCGCATCACTGCACGGCATCGCCGGGACAGGCCCGGCGATGACTTATGAATTCACCGATTTGGGCTACTCCAGCCGCCGTGCTTCTTCCGGCAGCATGATCGGGATGCCGTCGCGGATCGGATAGGCGAGCTTGGCCTTGCGCGAGATCAGCTCCTGCTTTTCGGCGTCGTATTCGAGCGGCCCTTTGGTGACCGGGCAGACCAGGATTTCCAGCAATTTCGGGTCGACGCTGCCTGGCGGCCGTTCGGTCGGAGGGACGGTAGACATGAGGGCCTCTCATTCGTCAGGTCGGCCTTGGCCGGGCATGCACGTCTTCGTTCTCTTGTAGGGTAAAGACGTGGATGGCCGCAACAAGCCCGGCCATGACGATTTTAACTACTGCAACTGCGGCTCGCCTTCGGTGTTTTTCTTGGCGAGTTCGATCTCGGTAATCGCGATCAGGACTTCCGCCCGGGTCTTGAGGTCAGGCGCTTCCAGCAATGCCTGCTTTTCGGCGGTGCCGTAGGGCGACATCATCGACAGCGCATTCACCAGCGCCTCGTTGGGGGCACGTTCGATACCTTCCCAGTCGGCCTTGAGGTCGTTGGCCTTAAGAAAATCCGTGAGTGCTGCGAGCAGGGCAGCACGGTTGACCGCATTCTCACCCTTGCGCGCAATGAAATCATCAGCGAACGGTGCATAAGTGACGCGGCACTGCCGATACGGGGTAGCGACCTTGAGCTCCTCCTCGATGCGGAAGCGCGCAACACCGGTGAGCTCGATCAGATAACGGCCGTCGCCGCTTTCTGCGAGCTGGGTGATGCGGCCGACGCAACCGATCTTGAACAATGACGGCTTGTCGGTCGAGCCGGCGTGCGCAACGTCAGGCTGGATCATGCCGATCAGCCGGTGGCCGTCGCGCAAGGCATCGTCGACCATAGCAAGGTAGCGTGGCTCGAAGATGTTGAGCGGCATCTGCCCGCGTGGCAGCAACAGCGCGCCCGGCAGCGGAAATACCGGGATCACTCCCGGCATTTCAATTGGACCGCGATATTGCGCATTCATCGGCATCTTCGTTTCACTCCGCCGCCCGGTACCGTCGCAGGGGCGAGACGATCACGAGTCACGAAAACAAGATCGATGATAGCCGCTTGCGACCTTCGATCGTTGCCGGATCGGTCGCACCCCAGGCTTCAAAGAACTGGACGAGCTGCTTGCGTGCGCCGTCGTCATTCCATTTCCGGTCACGTTTGACGATTTCAATCAGATGCTTGACCGCATCCTCACGTTTGCCCTTCGCGTTGAGCGCGACGGCCAGATCGAACCTTGCCTGGTGGTTAAGCGGATCGACCGAAACTTTTTCTTCCAGCTCCGCCATCGGTCCGAGCGATTTCGCCTGCTCGGCTATTTCAAGCGCGGCGCGCGCGGCTGCGACGGCCGCTTCATTCCGCTTCGCTTCAGGAACGAGCGCGAGGGTCTGCTTTGCCTGCTCCAGCGCGCCGGTTTCAACGTAGCAGCGCGCGAGACCAGCAAGTGCCTGAACATTACCGCCGTCCTCGGCGAGCAATTGGGCATAGATTTCGGCGGCGCCGGCTGCGTTGC
>DASSYU010000485.1:0-3771 GCA_035703125.1 Pseudolabrys sp.
CCGCAATGATCGAATACTTCACCGCCGGCATCGCGGTGAGTTTACGCAAGAACTTCAGCATGACGCTCCACTCCGCAGCGCCCCGGCCCGCGGCACTCAATTACTGCAACGCAATATAATCTATTGCAATGCGAAATGGCAAATTGAATTGCGGCATTGACTCTGGCCGACAACGCGCAAGCCCGACCAAGTTTCCGAAAACATTGCAAGCAGGCAGGTATCGGGTGGCTTTGGGTCTTACGACCGTCCTTTGGGCGCGCGTCCTCTTTTGAGTGGAATGACCTTCGCAGTCCGCCCGGCGCTTCTGCGGAGCGCCTCGATCAGGGTGGTGGGGCGGCCGTGCTTCCTCAACAGGTCGTTGAAGGCCTCATCGGCAAGCTCTTGGAATGACTTCATGCTCTCGGCTGCGAGCAACCGGAGCTCCTGCCAGGTTTCGTCGTGAAACTGTACGCGTTTTCCGATCATGGGATAAATCCGCAAGCGTGTGGTCGTCGGGGGCGCAACATCAGAACCGTGCATTGGTTTGAATCAAGACGGAAGCAAAGCAAAGATCGCAAGATAGGCGGGCTTTCAGATTGGGGACGGGCGAGCACACCCTCCGAATGAAACCTGAGATTGCATCCATATGAAACTCTCTTACAGGCAGTAAAAGAACATATTGCGAACGGAGAACAAATAGTGTACATTGCTTTCCTTCAGTCGATTCCGGCTGCGCGGCAGGGGCCGCGTTGTCGGGGGGTAAAATCCCCGCCATAAGGAGCGCGACATCATGAGTCAGCCTGCCCTGCGTCTCGTTGAAGGACCTTCCATGGACAAGTCGAAAGCCCTGTCAGCTGCGCTGAGCCAGATCGAGCGTCAGTTCGGCAAGGGCTCCGTCATGAAGCTCGGCAAAAACGACAAGGCCATGGATATCGAGGCCATTTCCTCGGGCTCGCTCGGGCTCGACATTGCCCTCGGCATCGGCGGCTTGCCGCGTGGTCGGGTGGTGGAGATCTACGGGCCGGAATCCTCCGGCAAAACAACACTTGCGCTGCACACCATCGCGGAAGCCCAGAAGAAGGGTGGCATCTGTGCTTTCATCGATGCCGAGCATGCGCTCGATCCGATCTATGCCCGCAAGCTTGGCGTAAATGTCGATGACCTGCTGATTTCACAGCCGGATGCCGGCGAACAGGCGCTGGAAATCGCCGACACGCTCGTGCGCTCCGGTGCGATCGATGTGCTGGTGGTCGACTCGGTGGCCGCACTCGTACCGCGCTCGGAGCTTGAAGGTGAGATGGGCGACGTGCAGCCGGGCAGCCAGGCGCGGTTGATGAGTCAGGCGTTGCGCAAACTGACTGCATCGATCTCGAAATCGCGCACCATGGTGATTTTCATCAACCAGATCCGCATGAAGATTGGCGTGATGTACGGCTCGCCGGAGACGACCTCTGGCGGCAACGCGCTTAAATTTTACGCCTCCGTGCGTCTCGATATCCGCCGCATCGGCGCCATCAAGGAGCGCGACGAGGTGATCGGCAATCAGACTCGCGTCAAGGTAGTCAAGAACAAGCTTGCGCCGCCATTCAAGCAGGTCGAATTCGACATCATGTATGGCGAGGGTGTGTCCAAGACCGGCGAGCTGATTGATCTCGGCGTCAAAGCGAACGTCGTCGAGAAGTCCGGCGCCTGGTTTTCCTATGATAGCCAGCGCATCGGCCAGGGCCGTGAAAACGCCAAGCAATTCCTCAAGGAAAATCCCGACATCGCCAACAAGATCGAAGCCGCCGTACGCCAGAATGCTGGTCTGATCGCCGAAGCGATCATGGCGGGGGAGACCGGCGATAAGGATAGCGATGACGACGAGGCTGCGGAGGCTTGAAAGGATGATGGGCTGCCGGGCGGCGTTGTCACGACGCTGCCGTCCGGAGCCGGTCTTCGCGGGGAGGGCGTAGCCCTCACGAGTGAAGAGCCGGCGCAGGTGCGGCAAAAGCCGCTGCCTGTCCCGCCCAAGCCGGCCCAATTTGTCGAAGCTACGGTTGTTGTTGCGCCGGTTGCAGAGCCAGAGGCCGCTAAACCGCGAAAGGCCGGAGCTGCAAAAGGCAAAGTCAGGAGTGCTCGCGCCAAGAGGCAAGAACCGAGGGCTGTGGTCGCAAAGGCCAAAGACTCGAAGGTGAAAGCCTCGAAGCGCAAAGGGAAAACGGGCCGTTCACAGCCCAAAAGTATGCAGAAGTAAGGCGAGGCGGCGGCACCTGCGTTATCCGCTGCACCATTCTGGTGACGCGTATCACGTGTAATGCGTCAGGCATTCGCCCCCGTCGGCACCCGGCTGCGTAGAGCGGCCGCCACCGAGGACGGGGGCGAAAGCGTTTTTGGGGCTGGCTGTGATTGGGTCGTGTCCCTTCCTAGACTTAACGCAACCCCACCGCTAAATAGCTGGCTGAAAACATAAGCCGGACGGGGATTTAGCCCCGATCCCAACAGGGAACTGCACGGTCCGACATGAGCGGCGTCAACGACATCCGCAAGAGCTTTCTCGACTTCTTCGCCCGCAATGACCACCAGATCGTTGCGTCGTCGGCGCTGGTCCCGCGCAACGATCCCACGCTGATGTTCACCAACGCCGGCATGGTGCAGTTCAAGAACGTGTTCACCGGTCTGGAAAAGCGGCCCTATTCGCGTGCCGTGACCGCGCAGAAATGCGTTCGCGCCGGCGGCAAGCACAATGACCTCGACAATGTCGGATACACGACGCGACACCACACCTTCTTCGAGATGCTCGGCAACTTCTCGTTCGGCGACTACTTCAAGGAGCGGGCGATCGAGCTTGCCTGGACGCTCATCACCAAGGATTTCGCGCTTCCCAAGGAACGGCTGCTGGTCACGGTCTATGTCGACGATGATGACGCCTTCAGGCTTTGGAAAAAGATCACCGGGCTGCCCGACAGCAAGATCCTGCGTATTGCCGGCTCGGACAATTTCTGGGCCATGGGCGATACCGGTCCGTGTGGACCGTGCTCTGAAATCTTCTACGACCATGGTGACAAGATCCCGGGCGGCCCGCCGGGCTCGGCGGATTCCGAAGGCGACCGCTTCATCGAGATCTGGAACCTCGTGTTCATGCAGTACGAGCAGCTCGAGGACGGTAAGCGCGTCAATCTCCCGCGGCCGTCGATCGACACCGGCATGGGGCTTGAGCGCATCGCGGCGGTCCTGCAGGGCACGCACGACAATTACGCCATCGACCTGTTCCAGACGCTGATCCGCGCAATCGCCGAATTGACAGGCGTCGACCCCCACGGGCCGCAAAAGGCCTCGCACCGCGTGATCGCTGACCATCTGCGCGCGTCAGCGTTTCTGATCGCGGACGGAGTTCTGCCCTCCAACGAAGGCCGCGGCTATGTACTGCGCCGCATCATGCGGCGTGCCATGCGCCACGCCGAGTTGCTCGGCGCGAAGGAGCCTCTGATGTGGAGGCTTGTCCCCGCGCTCATGCGCGAAATGGGCCAGGCCTATCCGGAGTTGATCCGCGCGGAGGCGCTGATCACCGAGACGCTGAAGCTGGAAGAGACCCGCTTCCGGCGCACGCTCGAGCGCGGCCTTGCCATTCTCGACGAGAAAAGCAAGGGCCTCAAGAAAGGCGCCATGTTTGACGGCGACACCGCGTTCACGCTCTACGACACCTATGGCTTTCCGCTCGATCTCACGCAGGATGCGCTGCGTTCGCGTGGAATTTCCGTCGATATCGCCTCCTTCACCGACGCCATGGAGCGCCAGCGCGCGAAGGCGCGG
>DASSYU010000015.1:0-6338 GCA_035703125.1 Pseudolabrys sp.
GTCGCTGCTCCGCTTCGGCGCCGCCAACGGTTTCTTCTGGGCGGCGACATTCGGACTGGTGCGGATTTTCGCCTCGGACTATCTGCGCCTGAAGAAGACGGCGGGACTGTCACATTATACCGGGGCCGCGATGCTCGAGCGCCTGCGCAAGGCCGGTTTCAAAGCCGAGCGCGCCAAGCGCAACATCGGCCACAACAAATGGCGCATGACGTTTCTCTGCCGCGGTAACTAGCCGCGCTCTGCCGGCGTTGCCGCGCGGTGCTAATCCTGTCGATGCGACGCCAGAATATCCGCGAGATCGACGCTCGCTTTGACGAATGACGAACACCGATGCGCCTGGGAAGGGATATGGATCAATGCCACAACGGGGCGATAGGCCGGCAGGTAAAACTCGGCCGTCAATTCCTGGTCGGGGACGAGCTCATAATCTCCCGCGGGCAACATTCGACTGACGCCTTTCACCCAAAAAGGCCGCTGGAACGTCAGCTTCACACGTTTTTGGCGCATAACGGTCACGCTGGAGCTTGTTTCGATGCAAGTCGAGCCAAATTCGGCGCAAACATGCGCGGCCCGGCGTGCCGGCGCTGAAATTAGTGGACCATTCCGGACAAATCGTGTACGCGCCAGTTGTTGAAACCAGGTTTCGTTCTGACTTGTTTTGCTGCCCGATTGGCCGCCATCAAGCCACCCAAAACTCGGAGCTTCGACCGCACGAGCGATGATCGCCGTGCGCATGTCAGCTGCGATGAGCGGCAATGCAAGGAAGTGTCATGGCAACAGGTACTGTAAAGTTCTTCAACACTCAAAAAGGTTTTGGTTTCATCACGCCAAGCGACGGATCGCGCGATGTGTTTGTGCACATCAGCGCTGTCGAACGGTCCGGCATGAGCACTCTCAATGAAGGCCAGCGCGTCACCTACGATGTGGTGACCGAGCGTGGAAAACAGGCCGCCTCCAATCTGCAGCCTGCCTGATTTCGGGAAGACATGGTCGCGTCGAACGCCCGGCTGCCCTCGGGCGTTCTTCCCAACTGCCTCGCACTCTATCTGGTTACATCACAGCAACTGAAGGGTGAGACACATGGCGCACAAGTATTCTCCCGGCCAGAGCGTCTACTACCAGGCGCAATTTGGAAAAAACTCCGCGCGCAGTCCATACAAGATCATCCGCCGGTTGCCGATCGAAAACGGCAGCCGGCTATCCTATCGCATCAAGAGCGCTGCGGAATCTTTCGAGAGAATTGCCGAAGAGCACCAACTTCTCCGGGCTGATTAAGGCCGGCGCAAAGCAATTCGGGAGAAGCTTGAATGGCTGACAAGCAAAGCGATGCCGACAAGGCGAAGGCGATGCGCGAATATCGCGAAAAACACGATGCCGCTATGCGTCGCATTGCAAGTCTTCGGGCAGCACGCCTTGCTCGCGATGCGGCGCCACCGCCCGAAAAGGCGAAAAAGAAGCCGCGGTCCTAGCTCTCCCGACCGTCTGCGTTTCTTTCCCAAGTCTCCGCCAACTACGTCGTGCAGTATCTGAGTATATGCGCGCGCTTCGGTTCAACGAGCGGGCTGAATGCTCGCTCACACCCGAGTAGTGCGCGTTCGGGGGTCGGCTTTACGATCGAAATGGAATCATGCTGGCTCGGCTGAGCTGTCGGCGGCGCTAATGGTTGCCGGTCGCCTTTGGTGGCCTGATTGACCGACATGGTGATAGCCGTTGCTTTGTCGGCGGTGACGGGGCTCGCTAACGTGCTGATGGCGCCGGCGATGAGGGCGCTCAAAAGACAAGCCGCAGAAATACTCTTGTGCACGGGCTGTCTCCGGTTTGCCCGTCCCACATGAAAATGAGCCTGCAATTCATCAAAGTCACCTTGGACTGAGGTCCAACCCGATTTAACGACCGGTGTCCGCTCTCGACCCTTGGCGGACATCCCGAGCGTGTTCGTAAAATGGCTGTTTTGAGCAGTAAAGCGGACAGTTCTGCGAACTATTTGTTCTGCGCGACCCGCCACATCACGTAGGTCGGATCAACGATAACGAAGTCCCGCAGGCCCCATGGTCGGTCCGCAGGTGGCTCCGCCTTTACACCGTACTTTTCGACTAACTTTTGATCCTGGACGTGATGCCACCACGCATCTACGTCTTCAACCAACAAATGCATCATGAAGTTGTCGGGCGGCTGGGAAAAATCCTGCAGCAAAAAACTTGAATACCCATGGCGGAAGTACGCCAGATGATCATCGGACCAAGCAAGAGTAAAACCTAAGTCCTGATAAAAACGCTTCGACAGTGCAAAATCCCGAGCCGGTACAAACGCCTTAATCTCGACCGTTTGCATGTTGCGCATTTGGACCTCCTGCCTTCTGGACGATTAGCGCGCACCTGGCTTGGTAATTATTTGCGGTTGCCGGTTATCGGGCGCATTCACTTAACTCCGGTCCAATTTGGCAGTTCCTTCGATGTCCGCTATTGGCCTTAGCGGACATCTGTTTCTGCATCGCAAATATCTGCTCTCGGGAGTAAATGTCCGCTCCTGATCCCAGAGCGCACATTCGCTGGCCATTTTACCGGCTCGCTCGAACTTCACTGGGCCATTTCAAATGGTCCAATCTCAGCCGTTACGATACGGTGTCGCGGGTTCAGGTGGGTCATGAATCTATTTCAGATGTTGTTCGGGGAATGGATTGACCTGTTGTTCGGTTTTCGCGGACGCATTAACCGTGCGAAATACTGGCTTACGTTCGTCATCTATTTCATTGCTCTGTTCGTTCTGTACGTCCTCTTCAGCCTCTTTTTTTCCTTCCCTACAGATTTACTGGGCCTCTTGCTGATCTTCGCTGTCCCTGTCATTCCGATCACCATTTCGAGTATCGCAGTCGCCATCAAGCGTCTGCATGACCGCAATAAGAGCGGTTGGTGGCTACTGGTGTTCTATTTGCTGCCAGGCGTGATCGGCAACATCGGCCCCTACACCGGGCTGGATTTTGTGTTTCAACTGGCGAGCCTTGCACTGTCGATCTGGGCGCTGGTCGAGCTCGGCTTCTTGCGCGGAACGTCCGGACGCAACCAGTATGGACCAGACCCGCTTGTGCCGAAAAATGTCCGCGTTCGAGGGTAGATCGGACATAGTGTGGACACCGCGAAATGTCCGCTGATGACGCAAAGCGGACATTCGGTTTCTATTTTTGCACTCGAAAATCAGAATGCGCGGCTGCGGCGCGCCCAGATCGTGGCCAGTAAAGAGGTCCGTGTGAAAAACGGCACCGAGATGACGCTGACCACTATTCGGCTGCAGCTTTCGCTACTTCCTGGCCGAATAAACCTGCCGATTCTTTTGTCATCGAAAGACGGACTATGCCTGCGTCCAATGTCTTTAGTTCAAGCAACAAAAGATCTGGCCGATCCGGGGGAACGGACATGCGAAATCCGGATACAGCGTGGAAAAGGTGCTGTTCGCTCTGTTCATCATTGGTCATGTAGATACCTTACAATGGCGACCTCTCAGGCACTCGATTAGCACGGTCGTCGCTGGCGACGCTACCGCTGAACCCTGCATTGCGGACACTCCGCGGAAATTGCCAAGAGCAAATGACGCTCAGTCTTTTATGCCGGCAAGGCGCAGGCCATGTACGTAAAGGTCGAGCTGGGCGCTGTCCTTCACGTAGAAGAGATGCCGGCGCGCGAAGCTGCAGCTGAAATCTGGATTGCGCTGCAGCAGATCGTCCCTCCCGATCGGCAGGTCGTCCTGATTTTGCAGATGTCCGAGCGCCGAAACGCGATGCGCGAAAGACCAGTAATGCGCATTCGGCACCCGCGTGGCCTTGCGGGCCCATTCCTGGGCCTGATCGAATTGCCGCGCAAAGACGTGTGCAAGCGCGCGATAGGTATAAAAGGCCCAGCGCAAGGGATCGTGCGGGCTCAAGTCGATGGCCTTCTGGAAATAAGGGATGGCCTCATCGAAACGGCCCTCGTAGGTCAGTGAATCACCGAGCCCGCAATAGCTGGGCGCGAGATACGGGTTGAGATCGATGGCGATCTCCAGTTCCGCGATCGCATCGCCATAGGATTTCGCCGCCAGAAGCGCGCGCCCGTACGTGAACCGCATCGATGCATCCTGCTCGTCGAGCTCGACGGCTTTCCGCCCGACCGCAAGCGCTTCCTGCAAGGTGCCCTCGGTCGGCTCGGTGTCGAAGTAGGTCATGCTGACCACGATTGCGTAGGAGAGAAAGCCATAGGCTTCCGCCAGAGTGGGATCGAGCTCGATCGCCCGCCGCAGCAGCCGCTGCGCCTCGCGATTGTCGGCCGGCGTCGATTTATAGAAGTGCTTTGTACCCAGCCGGAAAAAGTCCCAGGCGTGCAGCGCGGGAACTGCTTTCCGCTCGACACGCATCCGCTCGGCGGCACCGACCTCGGGCTCGATCCGCGCTGCAATGGCGGTCGTGATCTCATCCTGCAGGTCGAAAAGCTCCTTGAGATCGCGATCGTAGCGCTCGGCCCACAATTGCCGGCTGGTTTCCGTCTCGACCAACTGTGCCGTGACGCGGACGCGATCCGCGGTCCTGCGCACGCTGCCGTCGACCAGGTAATCCGCGCCGAGGGTCAGGCCAACCGACCGCGCATCGCCAGCGGCACCCTTGAACGTGAAGCTGGAGTTGCGGGCGATGACCGCGAGCGAACGGTACTTGGAGAGCGCGGTGATGATATCCTCGGTGATGCCATCCGAGAAATAGTCCTGCTCGGCATCGTCGCTGAGATTGCCGAAAGGCAAGACCGCGACGGACGGCCTGCCGCCCCACTCGATCGGTCCGGCGGGCATATTCTGAACGGCTGATGGTACGGCCGGACTTCGCCCTCTTTCATTCGGACGATCGACGCCGACCATCTGAAGGTCGCCGACAAAGCGAATGCCCTTCCGAGGATAGGTCTTGATCAGGATCTGATCCTCGCCGGTGTCGCCGATGGCTTTCCGTGCAGCGGTGATGCGCGTGCTGAGCGTCGATTCCGAAACGATGCGTCCGTTCCATACCGAAGCGATCAGGTCGTCCCTGCTCACCACGCGATCCCGGTTCTGCAGAAGATAAAGCAGGAGATCGAAAACCTGGGGTTCCATGGCGACAGGTTCGGAGTGACGCGTGAACTCGCGCTTGTCACGGTCGAGAACGCATCCGGCAAAGACGAACTGCACTTTGACCCCCTGACGCTCGAACGATAATCAGGCCCGTCTCGGTGACAAATCAAGGTTTTCTTAAAGCACGCACTGTCGCAGATGGCCATCCTTCGCGCGGATCATCACCAAAGAACAGAGGGAGTCTTTTCACATGGCTGAATCTTCGCGCGAACTCGTCGTAGTCATGACGCACGGCGCCGATCACGAGCTCTCGTCGGTCGCATTCACGATTGCGAATGGCGGCATGACAGCTGGATTAAAAGTGTCAGTATTTTTGACGAGCGCGGCAGTTGACCTCGTCCGAAAGAAGGGCATCGACAATACCGTGGTGCCGCCACTCGAGCCGCTCGCTGCGCTCGTCAACGACTTCCTCAAGCGCGGCGGCCGCCTGTGGGCGTGCACGCCTTGCGTGAAAGCGCGCGGCTACGAGCAGAACGACCTGATCGGCGGCGTTGAGATCGCCGGGTCGAGCAAGATTCATGAGCTCATCAAGAGCGGCGCAGCGACGTTGAGCTTTTGATAAGATGGGACAATGAGCAGCGATCTGCCGGGGTTTTTTCAAGGCACGGAGATGCCTGATGCCACATGGTGGCAGGCGCTCTTTCCGAATCCTGCGCATATCCTGACCGAGGTCGGCCTTGCGCCCGGCATGGACGCCGTCGACCTGTGCTGCGGCGACGGATGGTTCACGCTGCCGATGGCGAAGATCGCACGTCACGTCATGGCAGTCGATATCGACGCCAGGATGCTCGCGCTGGCAAGCTCGCACCTCGCACAGGAGCGGTTATCAAATTGCGACTACCAACTTGGCGACGCCTACCGCCTCGCCGAATTCGTGCCGAGGCCGGTCGATTTCGTCTTCATGGCGAATTCATTTCACGGCGTGCCTGACAGCACACGCCTGGCGCGCATCGTCGGCGGGGTGCTGAAACCCGGCGGACGGTTCGCGATCGTCAACTGGCATCAGCTGCCGCGGGAAAAAACCACCGTGCTGGGCCAGCCCCGCGGCCCGAAGTCCGAGTTGCGGCTGTCGCCGGAACAGACCATCAACGCCGTCGAAGCCGGCGGGCTCAAGAGCACGGCGATCGTCGACATTACGCCCTACCACTCCGGCGCGATTTTCGCCAAAGCCCGGTGACATTTCAAGAAATATTGAAATAACTCTTGACCCCGCCGCT
>DASSYU010000500.1:0-9188 GCA_035703125.1 Pseudolabrys sp.
ACTGGCTGGCTGGGGTGGCAGGATTCGAACCGTAAAATTCCCTTTTCAAAAATACCCTTTGAACTACGCGAGAAATCGGCGCCGTTTAGGGCAAATTCGGCCCTAGAGAATTTCTCGCGAAGGAGTTGTCAGAACGCGGAGGACACCTCCACTGAATTGCTCATTGCGCGCGCGCCCGCTCGCGCAACACGAATTTCTGAATCTTGCCGGTGGCAGTGGTAGGTAACGGTCCGAACACGACCGATTTCGGCGCCTTGTAGTGGGCAAGTTGACCACGGCAGAAATCAATAATTTCGTCTGCGGTCGCTGCCGCCCCCGGCCTGAGTTGGACGAAGGCGCACGGCGTCTCGCCCCATTTCTCGTCGGGTCGCGCCACCACTGCGGCGAGCTGGACGGCGGGATGCTTGTACAGTGCGATCTCAACCTCCACGCTCGAAATATTCTCGCCGCCGGAAATGATGATGTCCTTGGCGCGGTCCTTGATCTCAATATAGCCGTCGGGGTGCTCGACAGCGAGATCGCCGGTATGCATCCAGCCGCCTCGGAAGGTCTGCGCGGTAGCCTTCGGTTCCTTCAGATAGCCAAGCATGACGGTGTTGCCACGGACCATGATCTCGCCGACACTTTTGCCGTCACGCGGCACGGGTTTAAGCGTCTTCGGGTCGGCGACCATATGACCCTCCACCACCGGATAACGCACGCCTTGGCGCGCGATCAAGGGTGCGCGCTCCTCGACGGATAGATCTGCCCAACCATCCTGCGGCACGCACAGCGTCGATGGGCCCTGCAGTTCGGTCATGCCGTAGATGTGCGTCACGCGGAATCCAAGTTCCTCCATGCCCTTTATTATTTTGGCGGGCGGAGGCGAGCCCCCGGTCTGGATATCGACGACGTGATCCAATGAGCGTCTTTGCTCCGCCGGCGCGCTGACCAGCATATTGAGCACCGTGGGCGCGCCGCACATATGCGTCACGCCGTGCTCGACGATCATCGGGAAGATCAACGCCGGGTCTACCTTGCGCAGACAGACCTGCGTGCCGCCCATAGCGACCACTGACCAGGGGAAACACCAGCCGTTGCAATGAAACATCGGCAGTGTCCACAGATAGACTGGTCGCGGCGGCAACGGCCAGGCCATGATGTTGCCGACTGCTTCCAGAAATGTGCCGCGGTGGTGATAGACAACACCCTTGGGGTTGCCGGTGGTGCCCGATGTGTAATTGAGCGCGATGGCGCTGCTCTCGTCAGTCGGCGGAGCCCACTCGAAATTCGGATCGCCTCCGGCAATGAATTCTTCATATTCGACCTTGCCGAGCCGCTCACCCGCTCCCGCGTAAAGCTCGTCGTCGACGTCGATGACAAACGGACGGCGTTTGAGTTTCGCCAAGGCTGGCCCGACCTGCGCAGCGAATTCGCGGTCGGTAATTAACACCTCGGCCTCGCCATGCTCCAGGATATAGCCGATGGTCGCGGCGTCGAGCCGCGTGTTGATCGTGTTGAGCACCGCACCCAGCATGGGCACGCCGTAATGCGCCTCTGCCATCGCCGGCACGTTGGGCAGCATCGCCGAAACGATGTCGCCAGCGCGGACTCCGTGCCGCGCCAGGGCCGACGCTAGCCGCCGCGCGCGATCGTAGAATTGACGGTAGTTATATTGCCGGGCGCCGTGGATGACGGCGATGCGATCGGGGTGAATCGCCGCGGTTCGCGGCAGGAACGACACCGGCGTGAGCGATGCGAAATTTGCCGCGTCCGGCGTCAGATCGGCAAATATGCCGCTCGCGCTGGCGTGCCGCCCACGAGGCGCGAGCATCCGCGCAATGCTCTGCCCGGTCACCGAACGGCCGGGGCGGCGGCGGCGGTTTGTCGGCCTAGCCGCTCCACCTTTGGACTTCGCCTGCGATCGCGCACGGACCGCTTTCTTCTTGCGCTTGGCCATGTTTTGCTCCCAACGACACACTCTTCGCAATTTGCGCGGCTTTTTCGGCCCGACGCCTCCATTGCGGCTCCGCCAAGCGATTTGGCAGTGCACGCAAGACCAGCCCGCTATCAGCTTAGCACAAGAGAACAAGAGAATTGAAAAGCGGCTCCGTGTACGACGGGAGCCGAAGCATGGTAGGCTGACGACTTGGGGGAACCAGCCGGTAAGGGCCGGACCCGCATGATACGCAAACGAGCAAGGGGAGGAACGCCATGCTCAAGATATTTGCTGCTGTGGCCGCGTCACTGGCCGTGATGGCAGCGTCAGCCATCGGAACGCCAGCATCCGCGCAGGATCGCACTGTCAAGATCACCGGCTTCGGCGCCAAGTCCGGCGTGGTTCGTGTGTTCGGCGTGAACAGCGAGGCCGCATTGAAGGCGGCGGCGGAAGAAATCAACAAGGCCGGCGGTGTTACGCTCGGCGACGGCGCCAAGGCCAAGCTCACCATCGAATTTCTCGACGATCGCTGTAATGCCGAAGAAGGCATCTCGGTGGTTCGCCGCATCGCATCGACGGACGCATTCGTCGCCGTTGGGCCGACCTGCTCGAACGTCGCCGAATCCCTGTTCGGTATCCTGCAGAAGAAAGTCGGCGACGCGTCGGATACCGGTTTGCAGTTCCCGATCATCGCCGATGTCGCCGCGAAAGGCGGCCTCGCCAAGATTTCTGAATGGTCGTTCCGCAACGTGCCGAGCGAATTCGAGATGTATAAATCATTGTTCGCCTGGCTGAAGACGCAACATCCGACGCTCAAAACCATCTACGGCGGGGTCGAGAAAGACTTCGCGCATTCGAACGCGACGTTCGGCGTTATGAAAGCCCAGGCGGAGGCAAACGGCCTCCAGGTTGTCGGACAGAGCGAATGGCTACTCGCGGATACCACTTTTTCCACTCAGATCCGCGAGATGAAGCGCGCGAACCCCGATATCGTGGCTATTTCGGCGCATCCCTTTACGACCTGCGGCGCGCTCAAGGAAATGGAGCGGCAGGGAGTGAAGCCGAAGC
The DNA here is from genome assembly GCA_035703125.1 of Pseudolabrys sp. GTDB lineage: Bacteria > Pseudomonadota > Alphaproteobacteria > Rhizobiales > Xanthobacteraceae > Pseudolabrys. The sequence goes on from DASSYU010000500.1 coordinate 2,987, forward strand.
TGCTAATCGGCCTTACCAGCTCGTCGAGCATCGAGACCCTGCAGGGCTGCGCTAAGCAGGCGGAAGGGATCATCATCCCGACCAGCTTCGCGCCGGTCACGCCGGAGGCGCAAAAGGCAGCCGAGCAAGTGGCCAAGTTCGGCGGAAGCGCCGACCTGCACAGCGCGGCCGCGTACGAGATCGTTTACATCCTCAAGGACGTGATCGAGTCGCAGAAGATCATGGCCAAGCCGGACACCGTGGCGGCCGATCGGGTCAAGATGCGGGAAGGCCTCGCGGCGTTGAAGGAAACCAAGGGTCTTCTGGGCAAGGTTGGACGCACGTCCGACCGTGAAGCGATCAAACCGTTCCTTTACGTGCACGCCAAGGACGGCAGCTGGCAGGTTCTCTATAAGCCAGCGTCCTGACCGCCATCGACGCAATCGCGGACCGCGGCACAAGCCGCGGTCCGACGCGTGCCTCCCATCGGCGCACTAACAAATTGGCCGAGCCACGGACGTGGATCTTCTCATCGACACGGTCCAATCCATCGCCGACGGTGTGCTATTCGGCGCGACCTATGCGTTATTGGGGATCGGCTTCACACTCGTCTTCGGCGTGATGCATAAGCTCAACCTGTCCTATGCCGCTGCCTCCATCGGCGCCGCCTACGCCAGTCTGCTGATCCTTGCCGGCATCAAAGCACCGCCGCCACTGGTCTTTTTGTTGCCGGCGATTTGCGGCGGCTTAATCGGCGGCATGGTCTACCTGATCGCGTTCCGTTTCATCCCTTTGGCAAATCCGCTGGCCACCCTGATGTCAACGGTCGGCCTGTTGCTGCTGATCGATGAAATCATCGTGCACACGACGGCCGGCGTGCCGCTCGCTTATCCCGCGCTGTTCTCGGACGTGATCATCCAGGCGGGACCGTTCAATCTGCGCGGCGATTTGATGTTCGTCTTCTTGCTGGGCTGCCTCTGCATGGTGCTTCTCCTGCTGCTGCTCTACCGCACCAAGCTCGGGCTCGCCACACGCGCCGTTTCGCAGCAACCGACCGCAGCGGAGCTTTGTGGCATCAGCATTGGGCGCGTAAACGGCCTCACTTTCGTGATCACCGGCGTCGTCGGCGGCATCGCCGGCGCGATGACTGGGGCGGCCATCGGCATGCTCTCGCCGCTGTTGTCTCTACCGCTGACCGTCAAGGGACTGATCGTAACGGTGATCGGCGGCCTCGGCAGTATCCCCGGCGCGATCGTCGCTGGCCTGCTGGTCGGAGGTCTCGAGAACCTCTTCCAATTCTTTCGAGGTGTCTCCGAGCGCGACCTCTACGTCATGCTGTTATTGTTTGTTTTTCTCGTGTTCTGCCCCGGGGGCCTGTTCGCGCCATCGGCCGGACGCGACTGAACGAGTGGGGACAGATGGATTTCTATCTCGGCCTCTTGCAGATCATCGGCGTTCACACCCTGCTTGGACTGTCGGCCTATTGCGTGCTGTTAACCGGGCAGGTGAGCCTTGCACAAGCCGGCTTTTTCGCTATCGGCGCCTATGTCGCGGGCATGTTGACGGTGCTTGCCGCATGGCCACTCGTCCTGGCGCTGGCAGTATCGGCGATCGCGGGGGGAGCCATGGCCTGCGCCGTCGGTTTTCCGGCGCTGCGGGTGAAGGGGCTGATGCTTGTGGTCGCCACCATCGCGTTCGGCGAAGCGGTTCGTCTGTTTTTCTTCAATTTCGACTATCAGGTGGCGCGCGGCGATATCCGTATCGGACCGCACGGCGGCGAAGGTTTCCGTCAGATCCGCTATTTTCCCGAACACGGCTGGACCACACTCGATGTCGCGCTGTTCATATGGACCGCGGTCGCCTTGGTAATGGCCGCTTTGTGGTGGATGGACCGTTCACGCTCCGGTGCAGTTCTGCGCGCGGTCGGCGAGGACGAGATCGCGGCACAGAGCAGCGGCATCAACATCACCGCGGTAAAAGTCACCGCCATGACGATCGGCGGGGTGATCGCCGGCCTCGGCGGCGGTATTTTTGCGCACTATACCACCCACATCGAGCACGTGCAGTTCGGCGTCGTTTTGGCCACCTTCGCAATCGCCTATCCCATCCTCGGCGGTCTTTCCAATGTCTTTGGCACGTTGCTGGCCGTCATCTTCATCCAAGGTTTTTTGCTCGAGGGCCTACGCTTCCTCGGCGATTGGCGCAACTTGCTGTTCGGAGGGCTGATCGTGCTGGCGATGAATTTGCGCCCGCGCGGACTGCTCGACGCCGGCTCGACGATCGCGCTGAAGCGGCTGTTTTTCAAAACCAAGGAATGAGCCGGTGCTGAACCTGAGCGGGTTGACTAAACATTTCGGGGGAGTCCGGGCCGTCGACGGCATCGACCTCGCCATCGCCAAGGGAGAAATTCTCGGCCTTATCGGCCCCAACGGGTCGGGCAAGAGCACAATCGTCAACCTTATTTGCGGCTTGTTTCCAATGACGGCGGGCCGCGTGTTTTTCCGCAACGTGGACATTTCCGATCTGCCGCCGCACGCCCGCGTGGAGCGGGGTATTGCGCGCACGTTCCAGAACATCCGGCTGTTTGGTCAGTTGACGGTCTGGCAGAATTTATGGGTTGCGCAGAATTCCGGCGAGCAGCGCCATGAGGAGCGTTTTCTGACGCGCTGGTTCGGCGGCGCGCGGCGAGCCCGCGACGAAATCGATCGTATGCTGGAATTCTTCGACCTTGCGCACAAGCGCGACGAATTGGCCGCCAATCTCGCATTTGGCGAGCAGCGGCGGCTGGAGTTTGCCCGTGCGCTTGCCGCCAAGCCGTCTTTGCTGCTGCTCGACGAGCCAGCAGCGGGCATGAACGCCGAGGAGATCGACCAGCTCGATGACCGAATCCGTATGCTGCGTCAGGACGGCATCACCATCATGTTGATCGAGCATCATGTGGAACTGGTCATGTCGGTCGCCGACCGCATCGCCGTCCTTAATTTCGGGCAGAAGATCGCGGAAGGGACTCCGGCCAAAATTCAGGCCAATCCGGCGGTGCGTGAGGCCTATCTCGGCACTGCGGCGGCGTGAGGCATCCGATGCTTGACGTGTCCAACCTCGTCACCGCCTACGGCAAGATCGAAGCATTAAAGGGCGTATCGTTGCGCGTAGAGAGCGGCCGGATCACTTGCCTGCTCGGGCCCAATGGGGCGGGCAAGACCACGTTGATGATGACGATCGCCGCCATCCTCAAGCCGCGCCGCGGCTCGATCCGGCTTGCCGGCACCGAGCTAATCGGTCTCACGCCGGCCCAGGTCGTCGCCCAAGGCGTCGCGCTGGTGCCAGAGAATCGTCTGGTCTTTCCGCAGATGAGTGCGCGCGAGAACCTTCTCGCCGGGGCCTATCAACGCCGCGACAAGGTGGCGATCGCGGCCGATATCGAACGCATGTACAATTGCTTTCCGCGGCTGCGCGAGCGGAGCGAGCAACTTGCCGGCACGCTTTCGGGCGGCGAGCAGCAAATGCTAGCGGTCGCCCGCGCGCTGATGTCGCGGCCACGCCTGCTACTGATGGACGAACCCTCGCTCGGCCTTGCGCCTCTCGTCGTCGCCGAGATCTTTGACATCCTTGCCAAACTCAACCGCGACGGCACCACTATTTTCCTGGTTGAGCAGAACGCCCACATGGCGCTCAAGGTGGCGCATCAGTTCTTTCTGATGGAACAGGGGCGCGTGACGTTCCAAGGAACGCCTGGAGAGCTTGCCGAGGACGAGGTCATCCAGCGCGCGTATCTCGGGACCCGCCGTGGCGCGGGCTGACAACGGCAACAGCCGATGATCGACTTCGCGCAAAATACCATCGACGGAATCATGATCGGCTCGTCGTATGGACTGCTCGCGCTTGGTTTCACGCTGATCTTCGGGGTCATGCGCCGGCTCAACCTATCCTTTGGCCCATCGATCATGGTGGGGGCCTATCTCGGCACGTTGCTGTATCTAAATTTTGCCGCCGGTCCGATCGCTGTTGCTGCTGTGACGGTGCTGGGCGCAGTGCTCGCCGGCATTTACGTGGAAAGGCTGTGCTTCGCGCCGATGGCTGCCGGCGCCGGCATCGCATCGATGGTTTCTAGCTTCGCGATCTGGATGCAGCTCGAGCAAGCCGCCATTTTACTTCTGCCGCGCCACACCTATCCGTTCCCGTCTCTCACCACCGGCGCGCCGCTGACGCTGGGTCCGTTCCAGTTGCGGGCCGACCATCTGATCATGCTAGCTTGCGCGCTGGGATTGTCGGCCGGCCTGCAGCTTCTGCTCTACCGCTCCCGCTTCGGGCTGGCGCTGCGCGCTATCATCGGCAATCCGGTGGCGGCGCATCTGGTCGGCATTAATGTCAGAACCGCCGTTCTCGGCGCCTTCGCCGTTGCATCCGCCATTGGCGGCATCGCCGGCTACCTGGTGCTCGCCACCGACCAGCAGATCACCCCCATGTTCGGCATGTGGGCGACAATCAAGGGCCTAATCGCCATGATGATCGGCGGACTTGGCTCGATTCCCGGGGCAATCCTGGGGGGCTTGGTGCTTGGCTGTTTGGAAGCGCACAGCCAGTCGTATTTCGGGCCGCAAATTCGCGATCTCTCCGCCTACATCCTGCTGTTCGTTTGTCTCGTGCTACGGCCCGGAGGCTTGCTGGGCGAGGCGCCGACGCGTGAGACGATCGACCGCCGGAGGGCCTGACCGATGGACGATTATCTGATCGGCGTGCTGTCCAATATCGGCGTCATCTCATTCCTCGCGCTATCGGCCTATCTCTTGTTGCTGACCGGCGAAATCTCGTTCGGACAGCAGGCGTTCTTTGCCATCGGTGGCTACGCCGCGGGAATCGCGACCGCGCTTTGGGGTTGGTCGCTCACCGCGGCGCTGCTATGGGGTGCCGCGACCGGCGCCGCGGCGGCGGTGCTGGTAGGTGTGCCGACGCTGCGGCTGCACGGACTGTATTTTGCGATTGCGACGTTAGCATTCGCCGAGATGATGCGGATTCTATTCGAATTGTTTCATTATCAGATTTCGATCGACGGCGAATGGGTCGGCCCCGACGGCAGCGATGGCTTCCGAAATATTCGATATATTTTCGAAAACGATGTTGGGCCGGTGCAATTCCTGGCGCTGATCTACGGCTTGCTGGCAGCGGCGGTGGGCGGCTTCATGCTGCTGGAGCGTTCGCGTCTGGGTGTCGCTTTTCGAATGATCGGCGAGGACGAGGTGCTCGCCGAGATGCACGGCGTCGCCGTTGCCCGCCACAAGGTGCTCGCTGCCGGTTTAGCCGGCGCAATCGCCGGAATCGGCGGCGGGCTCTATGCCCATATGACTACCTACGTCGAACCGCGCATTTTTGACGTGATGCTCGGCGTGCATAGCCTCGCCTACGGGCTGATTGGCGGGCTTGGCACCGCGTTCGGTCCGTTGCTAGGCGTGCTGATCGATATCGGCGTACTGGAATCGATCCGGACGTTCGCAGGCTTTCGCATGATCATCTTTGGCGGCCTCGTCGCGGCCCTGCTAATCTTTCGGCCGCGCGGGCTGCTCGATGAATGCGTCGTACATCGTATCGCCGGCGCGTGGCTCCGCGTCTGGGGTTGGATCTTGCGATCGGCCAGCCGGCCGGCCGGGGGCGGCAGATGAAACAGTTAAGGAAACGGCCATGACCGGAGCGGGAGGTATTCGATTATTTTCCGCGCTGGCGATGGCGGTCTGCTTTGCTGGTGCGCTGCGCGCGGCGGAGGTGCGAGCCAAGGTTGATGTGGCGTGTCAGCCAACCGGCAAGCCGTTACAATATGATTGCACGATCCGCCTGCTGAACGCCCGCAGCAACGAGCCGCTGACCGATGTCGCGCTCACCGTCGGCGCCGACATGCCGTCGATGCCACTGGCGCACAATGTGCGGCCGGTGAAGACAACCGTCGGCGCGGCGCCGGGTATGCACGAAGTCCGCATCGAACTTGAAATGCTTGGCGATTGGGCCCTGCGGATCGATCTTACCGGCAAAGTACGTGACCGGGTGATAAAGGTTTTGCGTTTCGAGCAGGATCGCGTCGGCCCCGCCACGGCACTGGCGAACCCGCCATCCCAGCACAAGCACTGAATTGCGCTTATACGTTACGGCAGCGCGTCAACCCGCGCAATGTTGCGCAGATAACGAGCACAAACATCAGAACATTGCGCATTTGCTTACTCCCGTAGCCCATTCC
>DASSYU010000534.1:0-4131 GCA_035703125.1 Pseudolabrys sp.
GTCATTCGCAGCGAAGCCAAGGTTCTGCTCGACACGGGTGTCTTTCAACGGCCACCGGCCGTCGACGAGCCCGGATACAACACGTTCGAAAAGGGCGGTTGGCGCCTCTATCCTCTCAAGTGGTACACGAAGGAATGTGGCCCCAGAGCGGTTGCGGCGTGTCCGAAAACCTGCGCCGTGATGGATTCGATTCCCGCTGTTCGGTCCGCGATGTTCACGGTGCTGCCGCCCGGAGCGAAGCTCGGCCGTCACCATGATCCCGTTGCGTCATCCCTTCGCTATCATTTGGGACTGCTGACGCCGAATTCCGAACAATGCGCATTGACGCTTGATGGAAAAAACTACGCGTGGAGGGATGGCGAAGAATTACTGTTCGACCAGACCTATCTGCACAGCGCCATAAACAAGACGGATATTGTCCGGGTCATCTTGTTTTGCGATGTCGAAAAAACTCAGCTCCGGGGACCAGTTAAACGCCTTGCAGACGCGGTCAATAATGCGCTGGTTGCCAAATTCACCGGCGCAAATGACCAGGGCAAGCTGTCGTGGGTTTCCTGGGCCTACAAGCCGATTTACAAGATTCGTTCTTATGTGAAGGAACAGATCAAGCCGAGAAGCCTGCTTGCTTATAACGTCATCAAGTATGGCAGCATCGTGCTGCTGCTGTATCTGCTGTATCTGTTGTTGCGCTTAATCTAGGCATAAGGCCGGCATGTGACGCATGCCTTATCAAACCAATAATGATTTGCCGGAGCCGGTCCGGCGACGTCTGCCTCCGCACGGCCAGGACATCTATCGCGAGGCCTTCAACCACGCTTTTGCAGCGCATGCCGGCGACCCTCGCCAGGAGGAGGCAGCGCATCGCATCGCCTGGGCGGCGGTCAAGCGCGTCTATGTCAAGGTGGGTGGCACATGGGTTGCCAAGGAGGACGGCTGAATTTTGATCCAGGTCAACGGCTGTTCGACCACGGTGTGCTTCCTTTCTTATTGGCTGGTTGGGAAATCGGGGGTGACAAGTCGTGAACCGCAGCAGCGTGAACAAGCTATATCAATCTGAAGAAGATCTGTTCATGTGCGACATTTCTGATGAAGCACTCGAAGCGGCCGGTGGCGCCGAGAGAACAGGCGCAGAAAATATTACATGGTACCACTGTCCCACAGGGCTGACTCTTTGCCGGCTCTAACTGACCGCGATCGCCAAAGCCCAACCTGAGTTCCCGCAGACGCCACGCGCCCTGTCTTCACCACCGGCTTCGGCGCGCGGACGGTTGTGGCCGGGCATAATGTCTAGCCGCGCGCCTTTGCGTCTATCTCCGCGGCCAGCGCCTTGAGCTTTGCTGAAATTTCCACCGGATAGGAAACGCCGGCGTCAAGCCGCCGTAGCGGCTCGGGCAATCGCGCCAGATTACGTTTAGCGCGTTCGCGAATTTGCGCGAGCGTCGGCTCCGGCGCGACGCGTTTGCCGCCACGCATCACCGGAACGACCAGCGCTTCGCCATCGTGCCTGTCGCCCTCGAGCGAGAGCACGTCGCCGCGCATCCGCTCTTGCGCGTCGTAGGCGCGCCACACCTGCTTGCGGCCGGGCCAGGTCTGCTTGCCCTCGGAGAGCTTGCGGCGTGGCCTGCCGGCATAATCCTGCAGCTTGTAGGCGCAATCGAGCGAAGGCGCATCGATCGAGGCATCGAGATTGACGCCGACGCCGAAGCCATCGATTGGCGCTTTCGCCGCGGCCATCTTCAGCAAGACATCTTCGTTGATGCCGCCGCTCACCAGGATAATGACTTCTTCGAGCCCGCCGGCATCGAGAATGTCGCGTACCTTTTTCGCCATCGCGGACAGGTCGCCACTGTCGATGCGCACGCCGCGGATCGCGATGCCGTCGGCCTTGAGCCGCGGCGCGAGCTCGACGACCTTCCGCGCGCCGGCCTCCGTGTCGTAGGTATCGATCAGCAGGATCACACCTTCCGGCCGCGACCGCGCGAAATTCTCGAACGCGGTCATTTCGTCGTCGTGCACCTGCACGAAAGAATGCGCCATGGTGCCGACGATCGGTATGCCGTAGCGCTCGCCGGCGAGCACGTTCGCGGCGCCACCAAATCCGGCGATATAGCTCGCGCGAGCGGAAAACAGACCGGCCTCGGCGCCGTGCGCGGTCCGCAGGCCGAAGTCCGAAAGAATTTTCCCCGGCGCGGCGAGCACCATGCGCGCGGCTTTCGAGGCGATCATTATCTGGAAGTGCAAAATATTGATGAGCCGCGTCTCGACGATTTGCGCCATCGGCAAGGGCGCCGTGATGCGGATCAGCGGCTCGTTGGGAAAGCAGACGGTGCCTTCCGGGATGGCGTGCACGTCGCCGGTGAAGCGGAAGGCAGCGAGGTAGTCGATGAGGTTGCCGCGGAAGCGTTTGGTGCTCTTCAGCCAGTCAATCTCATCCGGCGAGAAACGCAACGCCTCGAGATAAGTGAGGGCATCGTCGAGGCCGGCGGCAAGCAGAAAGCCGCGCCGTTCCGGCAGCCGCCGCACGAAGAACTCGAACACGGCTTCCTTGTCCTCGCCACGGTCCAGATAGGCCTGGACCATGTTGAGTTCGTAGAGGTCGGTAGTAAGCGGACTTTCGGGGGATGTCATAGTGCCTTATACGCGGCAATACCGTTGCGATGAGAGCGTAACCCGCGTCGCGCAGTGCGTCGATGACGGCAGAAGTACCGCGAATTTGTCAGAGAATCCAACTCGATCTCCCCAGTCGGCCGCAGGCAACTCGTCGGCAAGTTGCTTTACGGGATTAGCCATTGGTTGATAGGCTCCGGCCCAACGAAAATCAGTGCGGGGAGGACAACATGAAGGCATTGCGGACTCTCTTTCTAAGCGCGGCAGCGGTCGGCCTCTTGGCGATCGGTTCGGCTGCGCAGGCGCAAGACAAGACCATCAAGATCGGCGCGCTGTTCCCCATGTCGGGGCCGGGCTCCTATTTCGGCGCGCAGGACAAGCAGGGCGTCGAACTCGCGCTCGAGCAGCTCAACAAGGCGGGCGTCAACGGCTACAAGTTCGTCGTTCAATACGAAGATTCAAGCTGCAGCCCGCTTCCCGCGACGCAAGCCGCCAAGCGCCTGATCGAACAGTTCAAGCCCGACGTCATCATCGGCGAGGAGTGCTCGGACGCGACGCTTGCCGTGATGCCCGTGGTCGAGCAGGCGAAAGTGCCGCTGCTCAACGCCGGTTCCTCATCGATCAAGGTGACCGAGCCCGGCAATCCCTGGACATTCCGGATCATGCCGAACGAGGTGATGCAGGGCGTCAATCTTGCGGAGAACGCGGCCAAGCGCATGAAGGCGCAGACCGCGGTCCTGTTGTTCGAGAACACCAATGCCGGCATCGGCAATGCGCAGGTGTTCAAGGAGAACTTCACCAAGCTCGGCGGCAAGGTCCTGGCGGAGATCGGCTTCGGCCGTGACGTCAACGACTTCACGGCGATTGCAACGCGCGTGGCCGGCCTCGGCAAGGTGGACGTCATCCCGACCTACACACTCGAAGGCCAGGGCCTCAAGATCACTCAGGCGCTCGCGCAGGCCGGCGTCACCAAAGGCGGTGGCGGCAACGCCATCCAGATCGGCACGATCTGGCTGCCCTTCGGCTTCGAGCAGAAAGCCGGCAAGGCTGCGCTCGGATATATCCGCATCGTGCAGTTCGACCCAACCGACACGCGCGACGTGGCGAAGAATTTCGCGACAGCTTTCAAGGCCAAGTACAATGCCGACCCCACGCATCTGAACGCGCACGCCTACGACCAGATCATGCTGATCGCCGACGTCGTCAAGCGGGGCGGGAAGAATGCCCAGTCGATCCGTGATGGGCTTGCCGCCACGAAAAACTATTCGGGCGTAACCGGCAGCGTGGAGTTCGACAAGACCAATCAAAACATTAAGATGGACACCATCCACTACATGGAAACCAAGCCGGACATGTCGTGGACAAGCCTGAAGTGGAACTGACCGGGAAATGACAACAACGATCGTCCTGCAACAGGCGATCAACGGCGTCGTTCTCGGAAGTCTCTACGTCCTGGTGGCGCTAGGCCTGACGTTGATCTACGGCGTGCTCGTGCAGATTAATTTCGCGCACGCCGACTTTGTC
>DASSYU010000099.1:0-3738 GCA_035703125.1 Pseudolabrys sp.
TGCGGCCGCCCGTGCGGCGGCGGCGAGGCGTTTTCGCTCGTCGGCATCGGCTATGAGCCGGCGCAGTGCCACGGCGAACGCGGGCACATCGTCGGGCTCAACCAGAATGCCGGCACTGGCCGGCACCGTATCGGGGATCGCCCCCGCCCTTGTGCCGATAACCGGTAGCCCGTGTGCAATCGCCTCACTATAGGCCATGCCGTAGCCCTCGAACCGCGAGGCGAGGGCGAATATGTCGGCCTCGGCGTAGAGTTCGGCAATTCGTTGTGCTGACACCGCGCCAAGCACCGTCACACGCTCGCCAAGTCTGAGGCGGGCGATGTCGCCATCAAGCTGCGCTGCGGCCTTTGCGTCGCGGCCGCGGTCGCCGGCGATGGTAAGGTGCCATGGCAGATCGGGCAGTGTTGCAAGCGCAGCAACAAGAACATCAAAGCCTTTGCGGGGCACCACAGCGCCGACCGAGAGGATACGTACGGCGCCATCGCGATTTCCGGGTGCCGAAGCCACGATGTCGTTTCCCGGCCTTGCAACAGTGATCTTGTCCTCCGGAACGGAATAGTCCGTGACCAGTCGCTGTGCCGTCGCCTCGCTTGTCACGACCACATGTTTGGCGGCCGCCAGGGCTGCCTTTTCACTGGCACGCAGGATGTTGGCTTGCGCTTCGGTAAGCCCGGTCTCCAGCGCAAGCGGGTGATGCACAAGGCCCAACAGCACGTGGTCCGCACGCAGGCGGCGCGCCGCTTCGGGCAGGGCGCCGAGCGCAAGTCCGTCGGCGATGATGGGGCAGCCTTCAGGCACCATCAGCAGCCGTGCTTCGGCGGTGGCGCGGGTCTCTTTGGCGGGCCAGGGGAAATTTTCGCCGAGATTGATGCGCTCGATAGTCCAGCCGAGGGCCTCGAGCTCGGCGATCATTCGCCGGTCATAGGCGTAGCCGCCGGTCGGCGTTGAAAGTTCACCCGGCACCGCGAAGGCGAGCCGCTTTACCACAAGTTCGCCTCGTAAGACGCCCGCGCGACATGAGACTCGCCGAGCGTGACGCGGATTGCCTTCAGTTCGCGGCCGGAACGGCCGAGCTGGTCGGCGCGCGCGGCTTTTGCAAGCTGATCGTAGATGTGTTTGGTCAAAAATTCAGTCGTCGTGTTGACGCCCTTGAACTCGCTCAGGTCATCGAGATTGCGATAGTTCAGCGGGGCGAGGGCGGCCTTCAGCGCTTCGTGCGCGCGGCCGATATCAATGACGACTCCGTTCGAATCGAGACTCTCGGAAAAGAAGGCTGCGTCGACAACGAAGGTTGCCCCGTGCAGAGCCTGCGCCGGTCCGAACATGGCCCCGCGGAACGAGTGAGCAATCATGATGTGGTCGCGAACTTCGACGGAAAACAAAGGGCCCCCCCTAGTCGTAAGAAATGAGTTGAGCAACGACATTGCTTTTCGGATCCAGTAATGCAGGCAGACGCGACGGCAAGTCGCGAAACCGCACCGCTGGGGCGAGAAGCGCGTCGAGGCGCGCATCGCCAAGCAAATTGATCGCGGCGCGGAGCCGCTGGCCATGCGTCCAGCGGGGCCGATGCGACGTCGCAATCTTGCCGACCTGACTTGATATCAGGCGTAGACGTCGGCTGTGGAAGCTGCCGCCAAGAGATGCAGCGACCGGCTGCTCGCCGTACCAGCTCAATTCAAGTACCGTTGCTTCCTCGCCGGCGAGTGCGATGGCCGCATCGAGTCCGGCGGCCGTGCCGCTTGCGTGAAAGACGGCGTCGCAATCGCCCCTTGCGGACTCGGGCGTGGTAAAGCTGACTCCGAGCCGCTGTGCCAATTGCGCGCGGGCAGTGTTCGTGTCGACGAGCGTCACGTCCGCGCCCGGAAGATGTCCGCAAATGTATGCGACCATCGCGCCGACCGCGCCAGCCCCTACAACCGCGATCCGGTCCGCCGGTCCGGGCGCCGCATCCCATACGGCGTTGAGCGCCGTTTCCATGTTCGCCGCCATGACAGCGCGCTGCGGCGCAACCGACTCGGGCAAAGGTGCGACGGCGTCCTGCGGAATATTGAAATAGGTTTGATGGGGATGCAGGGCGAATACTTTGCGACCGACCAATTCGGCGGGGCCGCCGTCTATTTCACCGACCGTGGCGTAACCGTATTTCACCGGAAACGGAAAATCGCCCGCCATGAACGGCGCGCGCATGCGTTCGAATTCGCTGCGCGGGACTCTCCCGCCCAGCACGAGAGCTTCGGTGCCTCTGCTCAGCGCGCCGAATAATGCGCGGATCCGCACCTCATGCGGCCGCGGCGGCTGCAGCGTTTCCTGCCGGATCTCCGCTTTCCCGCGGGCCGTGTACCAGAGCGCTTGGGCAGTCTTAGTAGCGCCGTCCTTCGTCACTATCGTTTAGCCCTCGGATTGGACTATTGAGAACGTTCCTGTGTTATATCATCAAGTTCGCACGGTCAGTCGGGGAATAGAAGTCGTTAACCGCGTGTCAGAACGCTCGCTTCCGCCATCGATGAAAGTTCATGTCGCCCGGCGTGAAATGACCTGGCGCCGCGCGCTGTTCGCCCTGCTTTTCGCCGCCACCATGGTGGGATCGCTGGCGCTTGCGGCCTTCGCGCTCTCGCCCGGCGGATTGGACGCAGTCGATATCGCTCTGCTCGTGCTGTTCGCTATCACGCTGCCATGGATGATAGCGGGTGTGTGGAACGCCGTTATCGGATTCCTGATCATGCGCTTCGCGCGTGATCCGATTGCGACAGTCGTGCCCGAGGCCGCATTGATTCGCGGCGACGAGCCGATCGTCGCTTCGATCGCCATTGTCCTGTGCATCCGAAATGAGGCGCCGGAACGCATCGTTCGCAATCTGGAACCGATGTTGGCCGGGCTTGAGTCTTCCGGATACGCTCATCGCTTCCATCTGTATGTGCTGAGTGACACCGATGACCCCTCGGTCGCGAAGCTGGAAGAAACTCGCGTCGGCGAACTCGCCGCGCGATGGAAAGATCGCCTAGGGGCGACCTACCGGCGACGAACGTTGAATACCGGATACAAGGCCGGCAACATTCGCGATTTTTGCGACCGGTGGGGCGGCGATCATGAACTCGCCGTAACACTGGACGCCGACAGCTTCATGACTGCGGACGCCGTCCTTCGCCTTGTTCGCCTGATGCAGGCCAATCCGCGGCTCGGAATTCTGCAGGGACTGGTTGTCGGCTTGCCATCGACAAGCGCCTTCGCCCGTATCTTCCAGTTTGGGATGCGGCTCGGCATGCGCTCCTACACGATCGGAAGCGCATGGTGGCAGGGAGACTGCGGTCCTTACTGGGGCCACAACGCAGCGCTGCGCTTGAAGCCGTTCATCGAGTACTGCGCCTTGTCGGTTCTGTCGATGGACGGAACGCAGGATCGTCATGTCCTCAGTCACGACCAGATCGAGGCTGCCCTGATGCGCGCCGCCGGATACGAAGTTCGCGTCCTGCCTGAAGAGAATCTCGGCTGGGAGGAGAACCCGCCGACCCTGATTGAATTCATCCGTCGCGATCTGCGCTGGTGCCAGGGCAACATGCAGTACTGGCGCTTCCTGGTTCGTCCCGGCCTCGCACCGGTCAGCCGCTATCAATTGGGTCTCGCGATCCTGATGTTCATCGGATCGCCGGCCTGGATGGCGATTCTGGCGCTGACCGTCCTGTTGTTCTTTTTCGCCGATCCATCCGTCCGCTTCATGCGTGCCGATGCGGGTATTGCACT
>DASSYU010000273.1:0-3687 GCA_035703125.1 Pseudolabrys sp.
CCGGCGGGGCGCCGAGGTCAACGTCTCAACCGATCCGGAAGCTCTCACCGGCAAGCTGCCGGAGATCGTCGCCCATGTCGCAAATACCCTTTCCGCATTCGGCGAAAAACTTTCCGCAGGCGACGTGATCATCACCGGCTCAATCACATCGCCGCTTATGATAGAGCCGGATGAGAATGATCTGACGCATGTATTGGAACCGATCGGCGAAGTCTCGGTGTATTTCAGCCGCGATTAACGTGGATTTGGGTCCTCGCAGAATCGCCACTGTCCCCTTATCTATTCCGGCAATAATCCCACCTTGGAGCATCCAATGGATCCCGCCATATCCTCACTGAGCGACCGAGCGGGCCTCGACCGCGCCAAGGTGCGCCAGTTGATCGGCCGCGGCCTCGAGGGCGCCGACGACGGCGAATTGTTCCTCGAATACCGCCAGGCCGAGGCGCTCACGTTCGACAACGGTCGTCTCAAGCAGGCGACGTACGACACCGCGCAGGGTTTTGGCCTGCGTGCGGTGAAAGATGAAGCGGTGGGCTATGCGCATGCCTCCGACCTGTCGGAAGGTGCGATTGCGCGCGCAGTCGAGGCGGTTCGCGCAGTCAAAGGCGGACATAACGGCACCTATGCCGAGGCACCGAGCCGCACCAACCGCAAACTCTATACTGACGACAACCCGCTCGGCGCGCCGGCCTTCGACGCAAAAGTGAAGTTACTCGAGTCGATCGACGCTTATGCGCGCGGCAAGGATGCGCGCGTGCGTCAGGTAACGGCGAGCGTTGCGGCGACGTGGCAGGTGATTGAGATTTTGCGCGCCGATGGCGGGATCTATCGCGATATCCGTCCGCTCGTGCGGCTGAACGTATCGGTTGTCGCAGGCGACGGTGACCGTCAGGAATCCGGCAGCTACGGCTTCGGCGGCCGCGAAGGCTTTCAACAGTTCATCGTGCCCGACGCCTGGCAAGGCGCCGTCGACGAAGCCGTGCGGCAGGCGCTGATCAATCTCGATGCGGTCCCCGCTCCTGCCGGTGAAATGGACGTCGTGCTTGGCTCGGGATGGCCGGGCGTGATGCTGCACGAAGCTGTCGGCCACGGGCTCGAGGGTGACTTCAATCGCAAGAAAACATCTGCATTCGCCGGCTTGATGGGCCAGCAGGTCGCGGCAAAAGGCGTCACCGTCGTCGACGATGGTACCATGCAGGCGCGCCGCGGTTCGCTCTCGATCGACGACGAAGGCACGCCGACCAACCGCACGGTGTTGATCGAGGACGGTATCCTCGTCGGCTACATGCAGGACCGGCAGAATGCGCGGCTGATGGGCATGAAGCCGACCGGTAACGGACGGCGCGAGTCGCACGCGCACGTGCCGATGCCGCGGATGACCAACACCTACATGCTCGCCGGGAAACACGATCCCAAGGAGATCATCGCCTCGGTGAAGAACGGGCTTTTCGCCGTCAGCTTTGGCGGCGGACAGGTCGACATCACCTCGGGAAAATATGTGTTCCAGTGCACCGAGGCCTACCGGATCGAGAACGGCAAGATCGGCGCGCCGGTCAAAGGTGCCATGCTGATCGGCAACGGACCGACCGACCTCCATCGCGTCACAATGATCGGCAACGATTTCGCGCTTGATTCGGGCATCGGCACCTGCGGCAAGAACGGCCAGGGGGTGCCGGTCGGCGTCGGACAACCGACGCTGCGGATGGACAAGATCACTGTCGGTGGAACGGCCTAAATCCGGCGGTTGTCGCGCTTTTTCACGTCGGTGCACCAAGCTGCGTTATCGCACGACGCCCGAAATGCAGCACGGCTTGTGCCGCGGCCGTGTGATCTTGTCCTTGAGATAACAGCGCGCGCCGGGACTGATGTAGCCCTGCCGCACATAGGTCCAGGCACGGCATCGGTTATCCGCCTCGCAGGCCGCCCTGCATGTGGCGCCGACTGAATCGGCGGCGACATCCAAATTGCGGTAGTCCCCGCCCAATCGGTCGATGGAATATTCGACCGGTCCTTTGCGCGGCTCGATCACGCCAGAACCACGCACACCTGAGACGCAGCATTTGTCCTCGACACGTGGCGGCACCTGGTTTTTCAGCCAGCAGGTCGCGGCCGTGTTGGCGGTGCGCGGATAGGAAAAGCTCCAGGCGCGGCAGCGTGCGTCGCGTTCGCAGCGCGCGGCGCAGACGGCCGGATCCCCATAGCGGACCTGGAAGCTCAGATAGTCACCGCCGATGCGGTCAAATCCGCTTTGGGCTTGCGCTTGACCGGCAAGCGCAAGCACGGCGAGTGCGAGCGCAGCCCCTAGCTTGATCGGTGTTCGCATTGCGCGTGCGATCAACCCTGAAATGAGTCGTTACGAAGCCTTGCCCCCATGCTCATGGTAGCCCAGCCCTCCGCCGTTGTGCAGACACAACAACGTCAGCAATGGATCTTCGTTCTGCGAATTAAATTCAAATAAAGCGCCCGCCGGAGGGGCCGGCGGGCGCGGATCCGGCCGCGAGAGGGGATGTTCGCGGGTGTCGGATCGAGCGGCCGATGAGAGGGCTCGGCCGTTTGCCTGATCTCGTGTGCGCGCCAGAAACGCCGATTAGGCCTTCGCTGACCGGCGCGCGGTCATATCGAATTCAGCGCGCCTGATGGCGTGGCCCAGGCGCCGTTCGAGTGCGCGCTCGCGCAGGAGTGTGGTCGGGTCGTCCCAGAACGGCTCCGAAAAGGCATCGCGCACGTCAGCGCGTGTGATGCCGATATCGGCGAGCATGCGGCGGTCTAGCCCGGCCAGGACATTGGCCTCACGGCGATGCCGCCTCGCCCGCGCTATCTCTTTGAGCCAATGGGTGACCAGGGCCACCAGGGAGGCAAACGCCCGCAAGAGCGCGCCGCCAGCGACTGGTAAAACGGGGTATTGGGCGCTCATGACAATCTCCAATTCAGTCCAGTGGTTACGGCCCCAAAATCGCTATTGGCACCGCCCAGAACCACCCGAAATCCCCACCCGATTCCTCTGGAACCCGAATATATTGCACTGCGGAGATTGATTAGTGAAACGAATGTTTTTAATCTGATCGATCAGAAACGATGATATGGCCACCCCGGCTCGGAAATGGGCCTTTTCAGGATCCGCCGCCATGACCGCAATGCTCGACGTCGACCAGTTGCGCACCTTCATCGCCATCTCCGAAACCGGCAGCTTCACGAAAGCAGCGGAGGTCGTGAACAAGACCCAGTCGGCCGTGTCGATGCAGATGAAGCGGCTGGAGGAGCGTCTCGAGCGTCCGATTTTTTCGCGCGACGGGCGCGCCTCGAAGCTGACCGAGGACGGCCAACGACTGCTCGATTACGCGCGACGAATCGTGAAGCTCAATGTCGAGACGCTGGCGGCGTTTTCCGACGCCGAATTGTCCGGTCGCGTGCGCATGGGGGTGCCCGACGATTATGCCGACCGTTATCTCCCCGAGATCATGGCGCGCTTCTCACGCGGCTACCCTGCGGTCGAGCTGTCGGTGATCTGCGAACCGTCCGTCGATCTGCTCGAGCGCATCGACGCCAACGAGATCGATCTCGCCATCATCACCAATTGCGAAAGCAAGCGCGCGTCCGAAACATTCCGTCGCGAGCGGCTGCTCTGGGTGACGTCGAACCGCCATTCGACTCATCTCGAGGAACGGATGCCGCTGGCGCTCGGACGGC
>DASSYU010000308.1:0-3427 GCA_035703125.1 Pseudolabrys sp.
CTCGCCGCGGGATTGCGGCGTGACCTCATGGCCCGGTTGCGGCGAGAAGGGGACTTAAATGCGCGTTCTACTCATTGAAGATGACAGCGCGACCGCACAATCCATCGAATTGATGCTCAAGTCCGAGAGTTTCAACGTCTACACGACGGATCTCGGAGAAGAGGGCGTCGATCTCGGCAAACTTTACGACTACGACATCATCCTGCTCGATCTGAACCTGCCCGACATGTCGGGATTCGAGGTTCTGCGCTCGCTGCGGGTGTCGAAGGTCAAAACGCCGATTCTTATCCTCTCCGGCCTCGCCGGCATCGAGGACAAGGTCAAAGGTCTCGGCTTCGGGGCCGACGACTACATGACCAAGCCGTTCCACAAGGACGAGCTGATCGCGCGCATCCACGCGATCGTTCGCCGCTCGAAGGGCCACGCCCAGTCGGTCATCAACACCGGCGATCTTGTCGTCAATCTCGACACTAAAACGGTGGAGGTCGGCGGCCAGCGCGTGCATCTGACGGGCAAGGAATATCAAATGCTCGAGTTGCTCTCCTTGCGCAAAGGCACGACGCTCACCAAGGAGATGTTCCTCAATCATCTTTACGGCGGCATGGACGAGCCGGAACTCAAGATCATCGACGTGTTCATCTGCAAGCTTCGCAAGAAACTCGCCAATGCATCGAGCGGCAAGAACTACATCGAAACGGTCTGGGGGCGCGGCTACGTGCTGCGCGAGCCGACCGACGCGGACGAGAGAATTCCGGCGTAGCCGAAGTTCGACATTCCCCCCGCGTTGCGTTTGCGTGGTTTGAGCCTTCTGGCTCTCTCCCATCCAAACTTCAACCCCGGCCAGTGGCCGGGGTTTTTTTGCGCGGTGGCGCGCCCTTCCCCGCCTACCGGTCGGGCTTGAGCTGAACGATTTTCCAGCCGAGCTTCTTGATCTCGGCGTCAGCCAGCGGTGTTATCGCGCCGGTTGCCGCAAGCACCGGCGTCGAGCCGGGGCGGATTTGACGAATTTGCGCGGTCGCCGCCGCAAACGTCCTTTGCTGGATGTCGGTCCAGACAATGTCGTCAAACGTAAAGGCCGCGACGATCGTCCCGTTTCGCGTAGTATTGACCGGCTGGCCGCCCACGGAGATGAACGACACGAGGCCGCCGAGTTCGTTGCTGCGCGCGGCGAGGATCTGCGCACGGCGGCGGTGATAGAAAGCGACATTGCGCGAGCCGGCGCTCGCGGCCTTGTCGACAAAAATTACAGTATTCTCGGCGCCAAGCCGCTTGAGCGCGCGTGCCATGATGAGCAGATCTGCGGGCGTGTAGTTCCGGTTCTCGACCAGGCGGTCGATGGTCTCTGGCGGTATCCCGAGCGACGCCAGGATCGAATTGGTTTCAGCGATGACCTGCGCAGCAGTCTTGTTGCGCAAGCTATCCTTCGCAGTGTCCACGCTCGCGACCGAGGAAACGGCGATCCCGACCCCGCCGGGAACGAGTGCGAGCCCGGCGCGGACGGGCAGACCGCCGCCCGCCATCGCACCGGCCATCTGCTTGAGCCTTTCCGCCAGCGGCGGAAAATCAGTGTAGGGGTCGACGTCGAGATCGACCGCAAGCTGGCGCTGCGTATCACTGACACCGAGCAGGCTTTCCATCACGTTGTCACGGTCCGCGCGCGTGTTCGACAGCCCCGCGCCGACACGATCGAGCATGTTGCCGATGCCGCCGAGCGAGCGCTCGACGGTATCGGCAGGATTCGTAAGAAGGTCAGCGCCGAACTTGATCGGGCCGAGCGCGGCGCGGCCGAATGCCTGGCCAAAAGCCTCCGACTGCGACATCTTTTCGATAGCAGCGGCGGCCTCCAGTTCGTGCAATCGCAGTTTCGTAAACTCGACGCCATTAAAGGTGAATTTTCCGTACGAGGTATCGACTTCGAAGATGCGCATCACACCGTCGCTGCGCACGGTCGGCTTAACCGTGTAGTTGGGCCCACTCACCTTCGCGCCAAGATACTTCTGCGCGGTCTGCGGCTTTGGCGCCTCGATCACCGCGGCTGCCGCCAGCCCCGCAAGGGGCGCGATGATGATCAGCTGAAAAAAGAGTCGGCTTGCGAACATTTGCGCCGGCCCACAATGCCCGCGCGGGCGCCGCATCGGGCTCGTCATTCGATTTTGTCGCAGCATATGCCCCCCCGGGGAACGCAACCGTTTTTCAATGTCCAACATAGCATCCGGCATGAGCGCGGGGAAAGCGATCCGACCGGGCGCCGTCCGAACGCAATTAATGGCGGATAGAAAGCGCCGGAACCGGCTCAGCCCTGCGGCGGCCGCACGAGCTGCGTGATCACGTCCTTCAATGTCGTCAAATTGAACGGCTTGGTCATGAAAAAATTCGCGCCGGCGGCGATAGCCGCCTCGGCGTGCTGCGCCTCGGAACTGGCCGACTTAATGACGATCGGAACGTTGCGGATTTTCGGGTCGGCACGGATCTCGCGCACGAGCTCGAGCCCGTTCATGCCGGGCATTTCACGATCCGTCATCATGAACAGAAATGACTTCTCACGTAGCTTCTGCAGCGCAGTCGGCCCGTCATGGCACTTGCTCGACATTGGTGAAGCCGCACTTGCGCAACATGCCGTCCACGATGCGCGTCATCGTGTTCAGGTCATCAACGACCAGCACCGGATCGACATAGTCGACCAAGATCATCCCCTTCAGGCCGCACTGCCCGTGATCGCGAGCAGCAACCCCCACGCGCGCCGACAAGAGCGGCGCGCCGGCCCGGCGCCTGTAATCTACATGATTCGTTGGAAGATCAAGTCGCCGGGCAGACCGGCTGGCAATTTAATCTTTTCTGCGCCGCGTTTGGCGGCTGGCCATTAAGCCTTTACCGCGGCAAGGCGGATGACATTGTCGGCAGCGCGCGCCGGCTGCTTCGTCCCGCTGGTCGTGACGTAAAGGCCACACTTGTCGGCAAGTGGCTTGAAGGCACCGGTGAGACCAATGACGGTCTCGGCTGCGCCGAGTACAAGGTATCCGTCATCGGGCATCTGCTGCGCGATCCGGTCGAGCACGGCAATCTTGGTGTCCTGGTCGAAGTAGATCAGGACGTTCCTGCAAAACACGACGTCAAATGTACCCAGCGCCGAAAAGTCGTTGAGCAGGTTGATGGGACGGAATTGCACCATGCTGCGCAATTCCGGAGCAAGCTGCCAAGTTTCGCCGACCTGGTCGAAATATTTGACCAGCAGCTGGACCGCGAGTCCACGCTGAACCTCGAACTGCGTATAAATTCCCGCTTTCGCCTTTTCCAGGATCTCCGACGACAAGTCTGTGGCTACGATGTCGATGCGATATCCGGAAATTGCCGCGCCCATTCCCTTGAGCATCATCGCAAGCGAATACGGCTCCTGGCCGGTGGAAGCCGCGGTGCACCAGATTCGGAT
>DASSYU010000453.1:0-3815 GCA_035703125.1 Pseudolabrys sp.
GACGGCTTCACCCCGTCGGCGATTGTGCGCACGCGATCGTCGAGCAGCGGTCCGTAGATGAACCGTGCCCAGATATTGAGCGCCTCGATCAGCTCGCGGTTGAGCCGCTTGAAACCCCAGGTCTCGTAGGCGTGCACGACCAGCGTATCGTCTTTGCGCAATAGACCGCGATAAAGGTCGACCACCCCGCCGACAAAGCTCGGCGGGAAAATCCGGATGCAGCCATAGTCGAGAAGGTTGATGCCGGCCGGCTTACCCTTGGCATCGTCAAAGACCGTGTAATTGCCGAGATGCGGGTCGCCGTGAATGACACCGAAGCGGCTGAAGGGAAACCACCAGGCCGTGAACATCGCGGTGGCAATACGGTTGCGCGTCTCGAGCGGATCGTTTTTGTGCTCGAGCAGTTTGCGGCCGGTCATCCAGTCGAGCGTCAGCAGGCGGCCGGTCGAAAGATCGGGCCAGACTTTCGGCACGCGGATCGCATCCTCGCCCTTCAGCAAGTTTCGATAAAGCGCGACGTGCTTGGCCTCGCGGAAATAGTCCAGCTCTTCGCGCAGCCGCGCGCCAATTTCGACACCTATTTCGGTCGTGTCAATGACCGGATCGAAGCGCTTGCGGATGGCGAACAGCAACTGCAGTTGGCTGAGGTCGGCCTCGACCGCCGACTGCATGTCCGGATATTGCAGCTTGCACGCAAGATCGCTTCCGTCGAGCGCGCGCGCGCGATGCACCTGGCCGAGAGATGCGGCCGCGGTGGGATGGTGCTCGAACTGGGAGAATTTTTTCTGCCAGTCCGCGCCTAGCTCCGCGTTCATGCGCCGCTTGACGAAGGCCCAGCCCATGGGCGGCGCCTGACTCTGCAGCTTGATCAGCTCGTTCGCATATTCCGGCGGAAGCGCATCGGGGATCGTGGCGAGCAGTTGAGCCACCTTCATGATCGGGCCTTTCAGCCCGCCGAGCGCGGCGGCAAGCTCAAGGGCATTGGCGGCACGGTTCAAGGGAACGCCGAAGAAACGCGCGCCGGCAAAGCGCGCGGCGGTGCCTCCGAGCTGCGTGCCGACCTTGGCGTAGCGGCGCGCACGGGCAGAGAAGCGGTTCTTTTCGCGATCGTTCGGGGACATTGGCGGGCTCACCCCCGCCATCTAATCAGTTCTGGCCTGGAAAATAAGGCCCAAAGCCTCCGCAAGCCCTAGTCCAGGGCCTCGAGTTCGTCGATCAGCCTTGCGATCACGCTCAGGCCGCCATCCCAGAATTTCGGGTCGCGCGCATCAAGTCCGAATGGCGCCAGCAATTCCGCATGATGCTTGGTGCCGCCTGCTGCAAGCATTTCAAGATACCGTTCGGCGAAGCCGCTCGCGGATTTCTCGTAGACCGCATAGAGCGAGTTCACCAGGCAATCGCCGAAGGCATAGGCGTAGACGTAAAACGGCGAATGCACGAAATGCGGGATGTATGCCCAGAACGTCTCGTAACCGGGCCTGAGCTCGATCGCCGGGCCCAGGCTTTCGCCTTGCACCGACATCCAGAGCTCGCACAGCTTGTCAGATGTGAGCTCGCCATTACGCCGTTCGCCATGCACCTTGCGCTCGAAACTGTAGAAGGCGATCTGGCGCACCACCGTGTTGATCATGTCCTCGACCTTGGCGGCGAGCATGGCCTTGCGCTGTTTCCTGTCCCTGGTTTCCGTGAGCAGCTTCCGGAACGTGAGCATTTCGCCGAAGACCGATGCGGTCTCGGCGAGCGTGAGCGGCGTCTGTGCCATCAGTGCGCCGTTGTGCGCGGCGAGCACCTGGTGCACGCCATGCCCGAGCTCGTGCGCGAGCGTCATCACGTCGCGCGGCTTGCCCATGTAGTTGAGCAGGACGTAAGGATGCGCCGACGGCACCGTCGGGTGCGCGAACGCGCCTGGCTGCTTGCCCGGGCGCACCGGTGCATCGATCCAGCGCTTCGTGAAAAACTGATCGGCCACGTCCGCCATCTTCGGCGAGAACGCGCCATAGGCGGTCAGCACGGTCGCGCGCGCATCGCCCCACGGAATTGTCCGTTGCGCCACCTTCGGCAACGGCGCATTGCGATCCCAGTGCGGCAATCGCTTCTTGCCGAACCACTTCGCCTTCAGCGCGTAGTAGCGGTGCGACAGCTTCGGGTAGGCCGCGCGCACGGCTGAGACCAGCGCCTCGACTACCTCGGGCTCGACCCGGTTCGACAGGTGGCGCGCATCGGCAATGTCCTTGAACCCGCGCCAGCGGTCGGAGATTTCCTTGTCCTTTGCGAGCGTATTGGTGATGAGCGTGAACGGCCGCAGATTTTCCTTGAAAGTTTTTGCCAGCGCCTCGGCCGCGGCCTTGCGTTTCTTGCCGTCGACGTCCTGCAGCAAATTGAGCGTCGGCTCGATGGCGAGCGTCTTGCCGGCAACCTTGAACCGCAAGCCTGCAATCGTCTCGTCGAACAACCTGTTCCAGGCCGAATAGCCGGTCACCGACTTCTCGTGGAAGAGCTCCTCGACCCGATCCTCGAGCTGGTAGGGTTTTTCCTTGCGCACGTCCTCGATCCAGGGCCGATAGTGGCCGAGTGCGGGATCGCGCATCGTAGCCTCCAGCTGCGCGTCATCGATGCGGTTGAGCTCAAGCGTGAAAAACAGGAGATGCAACGACGACGCCGTGATGCGCTCCTGCACGTCGCCGTAAAATTTCGCCCGCGCCGGATCGGTGGTGTTGCCGGCATACGTGAGCGATGCATAAGACATCAGCCGGCCAAGCCTGTCGTCGATCGCTTCGTAACGCGCCACGGCTTTCGCAAGCGCGCCGCCCCCACCCGCGGCAAGCGCGGCGAGCCGGCCTTTGAAATCCTGTTCGAAAGCCGCGCATTCGCTGTCCGCCAGATCCAGGTCGCGCCGCACCTCGGGGCTGTCGAGGGCGGGGTAAAGGTCCCTGAGGTTCCACTCGGGCAAGTCGCCGAGTTTGGCGGGCTTGTTCAATGCTTTGCGGGCTGACGCTTTGGCCATGGGGCGCAATCTATTTGGGAAAATGCGGACAGGATGGGTTCATCTAAGACACGGCTCATGGCGAGGCGATGGATGGCATCTGGCGGGTTTTCAACACGCCCAAAGCCGCATACCGCGGGCTACGGTGTGCACTTAATAGCCCATTAAGGCAGACCGGCGACATTGCACCAATTCGGCACAGCCGTGCGTGAGGGGTGTAATGGCTGAAGTAGTGCTCATCGTCGACGACGACCCGGTCCAGCGGCGCCTGCTCGAGGCCATGATCCAGCGGCTTGGCTACCGGACGACCGTCGTCGAGGGCGGCGACGCTGCCTGCAAACTGCTGGTTGGTCCCGAGGCCGAACGTATCGACGCCGTCGTCCTCGATCTTGTCATGCCGGATCTCGACGGGCTTGGCGTGCTGGCGCGCATGAGAGAAGCCAACGTTACCGTTCCCGTGATCGTCCAGACCGCGCATGGCGGCATCGACAACATCGTTTCCGCGATGCGCGCCGGCGCAACCGATTTCGTGGTCAAGCCGGCGAGCGCCGAGCGGCTGCAGGTGTCGCTGCGAAACGCGCTCGCGACCAACGCGCTGGCCGGCGAGCTGCAACGCATCAAGCGCAGGCACGAGGGCACGTTCAGCATCGGCGACGTGGTCACCCGCTCATCCGCAATGCAGCCCGTGCTTAAGGCGGCGGAAAAAGCCGCGGCGTCCGCGATTCCGGTTCTGGTGGAAGGAGAATCCGGCGTCGGCAAAGAGCTGATCGCACGCGCCATTCATGGCAGCGGCGCGCGCCGCGCCAAGCCCTTCGTTGCCATCAATTGCGGC
>DASSYU010000538.1:0-2188 GCA_035703125.1 Pseudolabrys sp.
AGGCGTTTGCGCAAATTGGTCCTGCGCCGGTTCCGTAAATCCGTGGTCGGCCGCTGCAGTTTCTGCCGCTTCCGCCGCAGCCTGTTCGGCAGAGAGCGGTTCGCTCTGCACGACGTCGCGATCCCGATACCGCTCGGCGCCGCGGTGGCGGTGGCGGCGGCCGCGGCGTCCAGCCCGACGCTCGGCTTCAGCGTCGGCATCGCGCTGGTCGCGCTCTTCCTGAGCGATCAATGCCTGCCGGTCAGCGACCGGGATCTGGTAATAGTCCGGGTGAATTTCCGAGAATGCGAGGAAACCATGGCGGTTGCCGCCGTAGTCCACAAACGCCGCCTGCAGTGACGGTTCGACGCGTGTGACCTTGGCGAGGTAGATGTTACCGCGAAGCTGCTTGCGGTTGGCGCTCTCGAAGTCGAATTCCTCGACGCGATTGCCGCGTAGCACGACGACCCGGGTCTCCTCCGGGTGGGTCGCGTCGATCAACATTTTGTCGGCCATTGGAAAATCTCACTGGGCCGCAAACTCCCACGGGCTCGCGCGTAGCAGATGGCGCAAGTCGAATATCCGGGGAACCGGCCTGATAGGTGTTGAAGGGAAGGGCCGCGTGGCCAAGGCGCATACCTTCGCGCGCCGTCATGGTGGCGGCGCGTGAGTTATGAACCTCAAAATACCTTTGCTGCGTCAGTGGCAGCATGAAACTTGCGACCCGTATCGCTGCGGTCGCGCCTTAGAGCGCGAACCGAGGTTTCTCGTCGCTCACAGCCAGGGTGCGAACGGCCTTGCTCGCCGTGCGCTGATCCGGGTGCCTTCACAAGGGTTTCGGCATTTCGCTTGTCCGTCCGCCGACCTCCTTCGGGGGGCGGTACTGGACCTAAGCGGCCGGGGCCCGAACACGGCACAACCGGAACTCTAGCTGTCAGCACGACTTACATACGGCCCGGCGCCCGCACTGGCAAGGGAAGCTTTGCAGCCGGGCAACAGTAACGCAGGGAATCTTGCCACTTCTCAATATCCGTTAACCGAACCGGCCGTTAATGGGTTAAAAAGCGGACGTTCAAGGGTTTGGATTCGTGACAGCCCGAGCTATCGCCGTCATCAGCGCCCTGGTTTGCGCATTTCTCAGCGACTCGGCCGGCTTGGCCGCCGCGAGCGCGGTGACCGAACATGTGCTTGCGGCCGCGGTCGAGCAGGAGGTTCTGGCGACCGACCTGCGGATCGGCGGCGACGACAAGCAGACCCGTTTTGTGGTCGACCTGAACCGCAAGATCGACCTTGCAGCCTTTACGCTTGCCGATCCGTACCGGGTGGTCGTCGATCTGCCGCAGGTGAACTTCAAGCTGCCGGCCAAGGCCGGGACGCAGAGCCGCGGCTTGGTCAAGGCGTACCGGTACGGGCTGATCATGCAGGGTGGCTCGCGCATCGTGCTCGATACCAAGGGGCCTGTGCGCATCGAAAAAGCTTTCGTGCTGGACGCTGCGGAAGGCCAACCGGCCCGGCTGGTGCTCGACCTTGCGACAATCGATCGCGCCGCTTTCATGCGAAACATTTCGCTGCAAACGCGACCCGCCCACAATACCGGAGCGAAACCAACCGAGCCGCCGGGCAAGGCAGACGGCGATGCGCGTCCTTTAATCGTCGTGGATCCCGGTCACGGCGGTATCGACAATGGAACGAAAGGGTCCGGCGGAGAGCTGGAAAAGGATATCGTGCTGGCTTTCTCGCAGGTGCTTCGCGAGAAGCTTGAAAGCGGGGGAAAATACCGCGTCGCAACGACGCGCACTGACGACAGCTTTATTCCATTATCCGAGCGGGTGCGCTTCGCGCGCACGCGCGGTGCTGCACTTTTCATTTCGATTCATGCCGACGCTTTGCCGCGGAAAGAGGGTCTCGCCGAAGGTGCCACCGTCTATACGCTTTCCGAAACCGCTTCCGATGCCGAGGCGGCAAGACTTGCCGAGGCGGAGAACAAGGCTGACGTCATTGCCGGCGTTGACCTGACGGCCGAACCCAACGACGTCGCCAATATTCTTGTCGATCTGGCGCAACGCGAAACCAAGACGTTCGCCATGCAATTTGCCCGCACGGTCGTTGATGAGCTCAAGAGTGCGGCTCGCATGCACAAGCACCCGCTGAAGTCGGCCGGATTTAAAGTGTTAACAGCTCCGGATGTACCCTCGGTGCTCATCGAACT